>JAAFJS010000056.1 GCA_013298985.1 Cytophagales bacterium | reverse complement strand
TTGGGTTTACTTTCCCACTCCGCAAGGCGTTGAAGTAAGATTGCTGTTGCTTTTTCTTTGTCCATAATAAGGTGATTTTAATTTTTTTTTGCTAATTTACAAATTATATGCATTTATTCGTACACCCGAAAAATCTACCTTGAAAATGACCGAAGTAGCAGTCGTAGCAGAACTCATTGGGTTAAAACGAGTAATTGCTGCCACTGTAGGAGCTGCTCTATCTATGGTATAAGCCTGAGAAGCAAAGCTACTATTCACAAGGTTATTGCCTAAATCATCAGTAATCGTGGGTGTAACAATTCCCAATTCTATGGTACCTCGCCCTGAGAGATTATTTACAGTTACATCTATTGTCGTACCGCTTGCCGCAGACACATTGGCAATATTCCCAATTGCAGAACCTGTTAGCCTCAAAACAAAATCGTTTGTCGCAACACCATTTACGTTTTTAGAAAATAAAACCCTAAAAACAACACTATTGGCATTGGTAGTGGTGGCAGTAGGTGACTGACGAGCAATGCTTGTAATCGTAGGGGCGACTCTATCAATCGTATAAACCTCTCCCATGCCAAATACCCCTGCTAACACATTCCCTGAAGCATCTACAATGCCCATCACACTGCTCAAATCCAAGCGCAAAGTTCCTGCACCAGAGATATTATTGACAGTTACATTGATGCTATTGCCAGCAGTCGCAGAGAGATTGACAATTGTCCCATCTGCTGTGCCTGTCTTTGTCAAAGAGAAATTGGTCAAGGCAAGTCCAGTGATGTTTTCCGAAAAATTGATGGTATAAACCACCAAACTTGCATTAGTAGTGGCAGTCATGGGGTTTTGGCGCACAATACTTACTACTGTTGGTGCGGTGCGGTCTATATTGTAGATTTCTCCTGTACTGAAATTGGTAGTAAGCGCATTACCATTCAGGTCTTGGATAGTGGCAGTGTTAGGTACATTGAGCCGCAAAGTACCTGTCCCAGCAATGTTATTGACTGTAACATCAGCTATTTCCCCACTGATAATCGCCACACTTGCTACTGTGCCACTGGCAGAGCCAGAAGTAGTCAATAAAAAATCGCTGAAATCTACCCCTGTAACCTCTTCGGAAAATGTAACTCTAAAAACCACACTACTCAGGTTGGTATTGGTAGCAGTAGGGTTTTGACGGGTAATGCTGAATACAGTGGGAGGCGTACTGTCTATGTTGATATTATAAGACTGCCCTGTGGTAAAAGCAGCAGTAAGGGCGTTCCCCGCATCATCTGTGAGGGTAGCACTTGTGGGTACGTCCAAGCGAAGCGTGCCATTGCCTGTGATGTTATCTACGGTTACCTCTACCTGCGTCCCAGAGGTAGCGGATACATTGGCGATATTGCCATTGGCAGAGAGTGTTTTGGTCAGGGTAAAATCTCCAATGCCTATCCCACTGACATTTTCTGAGAAACTCACCCTAAAAACCACAGAAGTGAGGGTGGTAGTCGCAGCAGTTGGATTTTGGCGAATGATGTTGGAAACGGTGGGTCTAACGCCATCTATGCGAATGACCTTATTTGCTCCTAATGAATTGGGTGAAGCAGGTGCAGGTAGGGTCAAACTTGCATTTACGCCTCCACTTTTGATAGAGCCACCATTCAGAATAAGTGCATTAGTAGAAACATAATCTAAATCATTGCTCACATCGCCTGTCTGTACAGTATAACGAAAAGTCAAAGTATTCGCACCACTCCCACTTTGGTAAGTCGCATTTCTGTCTGTTGTTCCCGTTTCTAAGGTGAGCTGAGGCGTGCCTGTAACAACTACATTTTCATCAAAAGTTATGGTGATGTCTATGTTATCGCCTATTTTGTAGGTATTGTTACTATTTGTTGAGGATATAGAAGTAACAGATGGCGGACTGACTTTGAATGTAAAGACAGTACCACCTAAATTCCAATTAAGGTTAGGATACCCCAAATAAAATATTCCACCCCTATTTGTTATGCCATAAAATCTATTATTATAGTAAATTAATTTCCTCCAAACGCCTATACCATTAGTTGTACTAAAATCAAATATTGATTGAAATCCAGTACCATCTTTGTTAATAGAATATATTTTCCCATTACCATCGTTACCACCATTATAATTAGTTCCATATAACTTTCCATCAGGAGCCTCTAAAAATGAAACACCTTGGTTACCGTATGTTTGACTTGTTGAGAAACCAAAGTCAAGTAACTTTTGAAACCCACTACCATCCACATTTAGTCTAAATATTACCCCATCATTTGTAACACCTCCTTGACTTGTTACGCCATAAATTTTACCATCACTGGCTTGCATCAGAGAACCATTAGCAGATTTAGCACCTTTATTTATTCCATCAAAATCGATGAGCTTTTGAAATCCACTACCATCCAAATTTAGACTAAATATAACACCTTGATTATTAATACCTCCCCATTCAGTTAAACCATACAATTTCCCATTATTTGCTTGCATAAAACCACAATATACTGCTAAACCATCAGCAATAGTATTATTAAAATGATATATTTCTTCATAAGATGTACCATCAGGATTTAATCTAAAAATAACATCAGAGGAGGGGATAGGATTAGGAAAAACTTGATTAATTACATTATGGATTGCCATTCCATTATTAATTACTCCATATAATTTACCATCATCTGCTTGGAATATTGGTTGTTGAGAGTTATAACCATTTCCAAAAGTATGTTCATGGATAATTTCATAACCACTCCCATCAAGATTCAGTCTAAAAATGACCCCTCCAGCATTTACTCCACCACCATGAGTATTTCCATATAATTTTCCATCACTCCCTTGTATTAAACCTTTGGGGTTGTTTCCCTTACTGTTTCCTGCAAAATGTACTAATATAGAGTAGTTAGAGCCATCTATATCCATACAGAACAATGTGCCTTCGTTTGAACTACCCCCTTCTGAAGTTATTCCGTATAATTTTCCATTACTTGCTAAAATTAATTGCCAGATACCATGCCCATCGGAGGCATTAGCAGGGAAATGTTTTAGTGTTCGGAAATTTTGTCCCTTCCCCTCCAGACTTACCCCCAAGCACAGCAATAAAATGAATAAGGTATAAATTTTTTTCATGGTTTTATTTGTTTAAAAGTACCAAAATGAAGTAGTAGTATTCCAAGAAATCATTGACTTTTTCCAATAAAAGTACATCATAAAATACGCGCTAAAATACGTGTTTTTATGATGCAATTTTAGCGTGTATTTTTTTGCCATTTTTATGAGCCACAAACGGATACTTTGGGGAGATGAACGGATACTTTGGGGAGATGAACGGTCAAAAAAAAATTTTTAGAACCATCTTTATTGTACGGTGAAAACTCTTGGAAAAGTGCAAATTAGTGTCTTTGGGAGAGCTAAAAATTGCCGCCCTGTCAGCCTGAAAAAACTGGCTGGGCGGCAGGTATAGAAGAAATTAGCGCACGAAAATCAAGCAAACAAAGACAAGAAATTATTTTCATTTGCTTTCACACTGTATTCATTTTCAATCGTTTGGATAGCTTTTGCGCCTATCTCAGTTCTCAGATTTTCATTTTGTATCAGTTGGACAAGTGCGTTTTTCCACGCTGTATCAGTCGCGCAGAGGAAACCATTTTCACCATTTTTGATGATGTGCGTGTTCACGCCTACGGGCGAGGCAAGCGCAGGAATCCCCAAACTCATGTATTGGAGTGCCTTGAAGCCACATTTGCCCTTTGCCCATTCGTCGTCAGTGAGGGGCATCACGCCGATTTGGATACGGGCTAAATCCTCAATTTCCGTTTCCTTTGCCCACTTGCTAAACCTGAAATTAACCAAGGGCAAATGAGGATTTTGATTGGAAATCACCAAAAACTCAATCGGATATTTGGTTTCTATTTCCTGCAAAATAGGCACTAAACTGTCCAAATATTTCATGGTGGAGTGCGAGCCTGTCCAGCCAATGGTAATTTTTGCATCTTTTTTGTCCCCCAACTGCGTTGCACCTTCAAAGGGTGAAATTTGACAGCCACCTCCCTCCAGAACTTCACCTCCCCCTACCCCCCTCCAAAGGGGGAGAACAACCTTATCTGCATCCAGTTGCACTGCGCGCATCCGAAGGGGGAAATGGGTAGTTTTATGCAATTTAGTATCAATCGTGGTAGGATTTAGCACCACATGGGGGTTAAAAGTGCGCGCATAGTCGCAGAGGTAGTCATTTCCCGCACTGATTTTGTACGCCCACCTACAAATCTGCCCTGTTTTTTGATGAAACTTCAAGAAGGCAGAAATCCGATTTTCTTCGGAAGTGTTAGGAAGCCAAATTGCATCATCAAAATCAAAAATAATTTTTTTCTTAAAAACGCGTGCTATCAAGTATTCGAAAATGGGTGGGAAAAGCGGCGCAGCTTCGCGGTGAATAAAAATAAAGTCATATTTATTCAAAAAAAATAAAATCTTGATTCTACGTAAAAAACCAGCCAAAATTCCAATCATTTTTTGGAAAAAATAACCTTTTTTATACAAAATTTTCCATGTTTTTTCACCTATAAAAGACTGATAATCAAATATAAAGCCTTTTTCTTGTATCAAATGAAGGTACTGCTCAAATCGGAAACGCTGCGAAGGTGCGCTACCCAAAGGATATGGAATTAGGAATAAAATTTGCATAAATTATTGCGTGGTATTACTTAGGTTTTTTTAAGTATTATGACTTATTTTTTCACTTTTTTACATGAATGCAAAGTTATGGTTAATATTTTGCTAAATGTAAGTATATATACTAAAAGGGTTATTTTACTACTTTCCTACAAAGCATATTCAATTTATAATAGTACAATTTTAGCGACAAAATTTAGAGAACCAAGTGGAAAAAATGATACAATTAATGTTGGTTGATGACCACCAAATCATACGCGACGGCATCAAGCAGTTGCTCACCAATGAGGAAGATATTAAAGTGGTGGCAGAAGCTTCCAATGTCAAAGAAGCTTTGCGTTTCTTGGTAACAATGCGTCCCAATATCCTGATGACAGACCTTTCTATGCCCAATGGAAGCGGTTTTGACCTTATCAAGGAGGTGGCGGCAAACTTTCCCGATGTCAAAGTCGTGGTACTGAGTATGCACGTAGAGGAAGCGTACATACGAAAGGCTATCGAGCTGGGCGTTTCTGGCTATATGCCCAAAGATATTTCCAAATATGAGCTGGTAGAAGCTATCCAAACAGTTGCCAAAGGCGAAATGTATTTCAGCAGCACCGTTTCTAAGGTAATGATGAACAATATGGTGAAAAAGGTACGCAAAAATGAGCAAGCCGCCCAAGCTACCGCCAAGCTCACCCAGCGCGAAAAAGAAATCGTGAAGCTACTGCTGGACGGATTGAGTAGCCCCGAAATCGCTGAAAAACTGTTTATTAGCCACCGTACTGTAGAAAATCACCGCGCCAACATCATGGGCAAGCTCAAAGTTCGCAATACGATAGAATTGGTCAAGAAAGTGCTGGAAAATGAGTTTTGGGACCAAGACTAAAAATAATGAAGCTATTGAATTATTGAAAAATCTTATACTTGATTTCATTTTTAAAAGCGAATATTTCCCTTTGGAAGTATTCGCTTTTACTTTTTGATGGCTATTTTTAGATTTCTTAGGCTAAGTTTGTGCGTATTTTTGTTAATTTTTTTTAGTTTAGACATTGGTTTGTGTAATTTTTTGTATTTTTAGGAGATAAATCAAGCAATACGCTATGCAAACATTGATAGATAAGATAATGCGAATGCCCGAAGCGCGGTCTATTTCCAAGAAATTGGTCAAGGCTTTGGACAAAGAGGAGCAAAAACGTCTGAAATTTTACAATGAAATTACCGAACAGCACAAGGCGGAGTTCATCAATGGCGAAATCGTGATTCACTCGCCTGTGATGAAGCGTCATAGTGATACCAGTACGCTGTTAGTCAAGCTGTTAGCAACTTATGTGGACAAGTATGAGTTAGGTTTTTTGGGCGTAGAAAAAATTTTGATACAACTTACGCGCAATGACTACGAGCCAGATATTTGTTTTTTCAAAAAAGAAAAGGCACAGAAATTCAAAAATGACCAAGTGATTTTTCCTGCGCCTGATTGGGTGGTAGAGGTGCTTTCCAAATCTACTGCCAAAAACGATAAAGGCTTGAAATTCAAGGATTACCAATCACATCAGATAGAAGAATACTGGATAATAGCCCCTAAAAGACAGCGCGTGATGCAGTACCATTTGGAAAACGGCAAATACGAACTGGTAGCACCCAAAGAGAATGGAAACATCAAAAGTTTTGTGATTACCAACTTCGAAATTCCCATCAAAGCCATTTTTGATAAAAATATAAACCTGAACGTTTTAAAAGAAATTCTAAATTAACAAAATACCATGAAAACTTTGAAATTTTTGTTTGCTATATTTCTTATTTTTAACTGCCTCATTTTCACTGCTTTTACTAAGAAAAAGCGTGCTGAATTTTCTATGAAAGAATATGATGCCGCACTTTCTATTTGCGAAAGGTATTATGATGATGGCGATTATGACAAGGCATTAGACCAATGTACACGTATTCTGAGCAAGTTAAAGCGTCAGTCGCAGGGCTACGCCGTTGCTTATATCCAAACTTATCAGGCAAAATACTATGAGGCAATGGGCAACTACCTCAAATTTGAGGAAACAGTGCGCGACTTGCTCAAAAATAAACGCCAAATGCAGGGCAATGATGCCAGCTTTGTCTATGGATTGGCGCAGCTTGATGTAGCGGGTTTGTATGCCGAGTATTCTTACACCAATAAGGCGCAGTCTTTTTTGGACAGTGCGATTGATGTTTTGAAACTCAAAGTAGATACCAAAGGCAAAATAGGAATGCCGTCAAGTGATGACAATGTGAAGGCAAATGTGCTAACTACGATGGCAAAAATTTATGATGGTCGCGGGCAGATAGACCGCCTCATTAGCATCATGCCCGAACTCATCAAGGCACGCGAAGCACTCGTTAATGACCAAGACCAACGCTACTATGATGTTGTCAATCAGCAATATACGACCAAAGTGCTTGACGCACTCGAAATAGACCGTCGCAAAAATGAAACGGCTGAAATGATGACGCTTTGGGGAAATGCCTTGCGAAAAAGAGGTGATTACAAGGGCGCAGAGGCGCAGTTAGAGAAAACAGACGGCTGGATAAAAACAAACCTCAATACACGTTCTATTGCTTTTATCCGCAACCAACACATCATCAATCTGCTCAAAATAGATGTAGGCGAAAACAAAAAAGTTACACAGAAAATGATGGAAAAAAATCTTTTTACAGCTGAAAAAAGATTGACTACGGTGCATAAACTCTATATGCAAATCCATGAAAGCCTGATAGACAACTACATAGACAGCCGTTATCTCAAAAGGAGTTTTAAGCAAAGATGGGAAATTACGCAAAATACAAAAAAATATTACGGCATTGGCAGGACGCAGCACGCCATAGCCGAACGCTTAGATGCCAAAGCTGATTATAGACTCCAAAACTACAAAATTGCTTACAATGATTTGATAAGACTCTACAAAGATGCCATCAAAGTGCCTACAAACCACATAGAACGCCTTAATTTGTTGCAACAACTATACGAAGTTTCGCTGGCAGACGACAAATACCAAGAAGCACTCACCTACCTGAACGAACTGGTAGAAACGGTCGAACGCGTGATGGGCAAGGAATCTTTGCGTTATTACTACGCACAAATGGAATTGGCAAAGTACAATGCCACCTATACCAATAAGTTTGAGGAAACCAAGCGAATTATAGACTTGAATTTCTTTGGAAAAATATCCCAACAAATCACCAAAGAGCATCGGGATTATGTAGTTTTTTTGAATCAATTAGCTGATTATCACATTATTACTACCAAGTACGATTCCTCCAACTATTGGCAGAAACAAGCCCTGCAAATTGTGGAAAAGAAGTTTGGAAAGGAAAATATTGAATACGGAACACAGCTTGCACGTCTTGTAAAAATACAAATGGCATTGGGAAATTATGCTGATGCAGACAAAAACGTTGCCGCCGCTTTGACTATTTATCAAAAAGAAAATGAAAATGAAAAGAAAGGTTTGCTTAGTTTTCTCAATAGCAACCAAGACCGCCTTTTCAATGCCAAATACGCGGAAGTTTTGCAAACTGCCGCTTCCTACTATGCCACAGTGGGTCTTTTTGGCAATGCCCAAAGTACCCTGATGCAGGCAAATCGCTTGTTCTCTAAGTCCAATGCCTCCATTGCTAACTCCTCTGCCTTAGAAGAATTGGCGTATTTGTATATCAAAATGGAGCAAACAGACAAAGCCAAAGATATTTTGCTCAAAGCCGAAACAGTACGCAAAGCGCGCTATGGCGAGGAAAGCCGCTTCCTCATCAATCCTTACAATCAGTTGGCGCGTGTGTTTTTGTTTGAGGGCGATTACATCAAAGCAGATGATTACGTGAATAAGGCGCTCTCTATTGGCAACAAGGAATTTGGAGAAAATTCACTACAAACCACTGAAAGCACGCTGATTTTGGCAGAAATTAGCACAGCCGCAGGTGATTATGAAAAAGCAAAAGGTGAAGTAAATCGTGCCATTGATATTTTCAGTAAAAACTATAAAAGAGATAACATCATTTTTGCAAGTCCTCTGAACGAACTGGCAATTATCCAATTCTTAAACGGTGAAAATCTAAATGAAATAGAAAAGCAGTTGGCTGAGGTGAAGTCAATCACTTCCAAAGCGTTAGGTACAACAAATCCACTGTACGCTGAGGCGGCAGTTACGCTTGCTTCCGCCTACATCGAGAACAAAAAATATGACTTGGCAAGCAAAGAACTGGACGAAGCAAGCAAGATTTGGGTCAAAATTTTCAAAAATAACCGCAATACCAATAATGCAGAAATTTTTGAATTATTGGGGGATATTGAGAGCAAAAAATCAAACTTCAAGCAGGCAGAATATCGCTACTTGGAAGCAAGGAAAATCTATGCCAAAGTATTGAGTACAAGCCATCCGCTTTACACGCGCACGCTGGGCAGGCTGGCACGTTCCGCCTTCAATGCCAATGACTTACTCAAATCGCAGAGATACATAGACGAGGCGATGCTCCAATACAAATCCTATATCGCCAACTTTTTCCCTGCCCTTAGCGACAGAGAGAAAGTAAAATATTGGGGTTCTATCAAAAAAGATTTTGAGTTTTATGATAACCTGATGGCAAGGCGCGCCAAGACTGACCCAGGAGCCATTGCCCTGATGTATAATAACAAGTTGCTCACCAAAACGGTAACGGCAAGTTCCACACAAAAAATTCGCAATGCCATCGAGCAAACCAAAGATAGCACACTTATCAAAAGTTATAATAAATGGATTGAGCAGAAAAACTATTTGATTAAAGTGTTGGCAATGAGCAATGAACAGCAAAAAGAGGCAAATGCTGACCCGAAGAAAATTCAAAAGGAAATCGAAGATGTAGAAAAAGTATTGACCCGCAGGTCTGATATTTTCAAATCAAAACCCAAAGAACTCTCTTGGTTAGATGTCAGGAACGTACTGCGCGCAGGTGAAGTGGCGGTAGAAATTGTGCGTTATACTTATTTTGACAAGACGTTTACAGATTCTGTCGTTTATGCGGCACTGATTATTTTCCCTAACGAGCCAAAAGCACCTAAGTTTGTCCCCATTCCAGAGAGTAATAAGTTGGAAACCACGTATTTAAAGAATTATCGCAATTCCATCAAGTTTGGGGTCAAAGACAGATTAGCCTACCAGCGTTACTGGAAAACAATAGACGAGGCTATTCCTGCCAAATCCAAGATTTATCTCTCCGCAGACGGCGTTTACCCGCAGTTGGGCTTAGAAAGTATGCTCATTGGCGATGACAAGTATGTGATTGACGAAGAAAGCATCGTACTGCTCACCAGTACCAAAGATTTGACAGAAGCCCGCAAGCAAGGCAAAGGCTCAAATGAGATTATTTTGGTAGGCTGCCCCGTATTTTATAACGACCTCAAACCAGAGGAATATTTGAAGGCAAACAACCGCAAAGTACCACAGCTTGCAGGCACATATACCGAAGTAGAAGGCTTAAACCTCTTGTTTAAAAAGGCAAACCTCAAAACTACGGTTTTGATGACCTCCAATGCTACCGAAGATTCTTTGAAATCATTACTGAAAACACCTCCACTAATTTTACATATTGCTACACATGGTTTTTTTGAGCCAGATGTGGCTGAAAATCTGAGTGATAACTTGCTCAGTTCACAAAGAGCCGTCAATAGCCCTTACCTGCGTTCGGGCATACTCCTCAATAGTGCGGGCGACGTGATGGCGGACGGTAATGTGTATGGTTATAACAAATCGCAGGGCGTTTTTACCTCGTATGAGTGGCGCGACATGAACCTCGAAGGCACACAATTAGTAGTAATGAGTGCCTGTGAAACTGGACGCGCTGATGGAAAAATTGGTGAAGGGGTCTATGGTTTGCAGCGTGCTTTGCAGGAAGCAGGTGCAGGCAATATGATTATGAGTTTGTTCAAAGTAGATGATAAAGCTACCGACATACTGTTAAATGCTTTTTTCAAAAATTGGAAAATCGACAACCAGGATATGCTAACCGCCTTTGTAAATGCTAAAAAAGAACTTCGCAGCGAAAAAGGCTTTGCTGACCCGCGGTTTTGGGGTTCTTTTGTGTTGATTGGCAAGAATTAAAATCAAAAAATCCAATAACTATGTCTTTAAAAAAAATATTTTTGCCCTTATTAATTATTTTTTCAAACGCATACACCTTGTCTGCCCAGTACGGTACGGGCTGTTTGGTAGATTCTTCCAGGTATATGCAAGTGCCTATGAGCGCGCCCCTGATGCGCGGCGACTACAAAGTGCCAGTTTCCGCCTCTCTCAAAGAATACTGCCCTGTCCCTGGCGACCAAGGCAACTTTGGGACGTGTACGGCTTGGTCGGCGGCGTATGCCTCGCGCACCATTTTGTATGCCAAGCGCAAAAATATTTCAGGGAAAGACGCAATTATGAACATGGCTTTTTCCCCTTCTTTTGTCTATAACCAAATCCGAATCACAGGCGATTGCTATTACGGTGCATACATTTCTGATGCACTTTATTTGCTCAAAACACAAGGCTGCATCAGTGCCAAAGAGTTTGGTTATGAGTGTGATAGAGAAATAAAATCTACTGAAAAAGCAAAAGCAGGTAAGTTCGTTATCCAAGACTACAAACGCCTTTTTATGTATGGTGCAAATAATAATCCAAGCAGTGGCGTGCTGAAAGTGGTCAAAAAAAGTTTGTCAGAAGGCAAGCCAGTCGTGGTTTCCATGCGTTGCTTTGCCTCTCTGGAAAAGGCAAAAGGAATGTGGAATCCGCCCACTTCTAATGATACCAACAAAGGCTATCACGCCATGACCGTCATCGGATACGACGACACCAAATTTGGCGGCTCAGTAGAAATCATGAACTCTTGGGGGGCTTCATGGGGTAACGAAGGCTTTATTTGGGTCAAATATGCCGATTTTGAGAAAAACTGCGTGGAGGCGTACGAACTTGGCGACTTCCCCGCAGACCCATTAAAAGACAACACACCCACGCAAGAAATGCTTTTTGCGGGAGAACTCAATTTCAAAAAATCAGACGGCAAAATCATGAGTGCCTCCTTGAAAAATGGTGTTTACAAAATGAAAGAAAACTACTTTTCTGGCACTGCTTTTCAGTTTTTTGTAACGCACCAAGAACCAGTTTATATGTACGCCGTTGGTACAGACCTCTCCAACAAGTTTTCTGTGCTTTTTCCTTATGACCAATATACCAGCCCACTATTGGGCTACAAACGCGGCACCGTAGCCTTCCCCAGCGAAGACCACTTTTTGCAGTTAGACCAGACCAAAGGAAGCGATTTTGTGTGCGTACTCTACTCGCGCAAGGCACTGAACATCAATGAAATCGTTAAAAAAATGGAAAGTGGCACAGGCTCAGTCAAAGACCGCGTCTATCAAGCACTGGGCAATGAGCTAATTCCGCCTACCCAAATGCTTAATCAGAGTGGAAAAATTGGGTTTAACCTCAAAACCACCAAAGGAAGCATCGTACCGCTAATCGTAGAGATAGGACACCAGTAAAAAATAAGCTAATTTGAAAATATCACCAGCACATATTTATTTAGCATTAAATTTCTTATGAACAAATTATTTTTTTTTCTATCCATCTTATTGCTAAACCTCGCGCTACCCTCACAGGCACAAGTGCGTAGCTATTTGGTGAGATTTACGGACAAAAGCAATTCCACCTTTTCTGTAAATCGTCCACAAGATTTCCTCACACCACGCGCCATAGAGAGGCGTTCGCGGCAGAATATTCGCATTTTAGAAAGAGATTTACCCGTCAATCAGCCCTACCTGACGCAGTTGCAGCAGGCAGGCGCAAAGGTAATTTACCCTACGCGCTGGTTCAATGGCGCACTGATTGAGGCTGACCCCGCCACACTCAGCCGCGTAAACCTGTTGAGCTTTGTTCGTAAAGATAATGCCACCCGCCTAAATCGCGCAGAAAATGAAGGAAATGGAAAAATAGAAATAGAAGACCCTAATCCCACTAATGGTCGAGTAGAAGAAGATTACGGCACTGCCTCCACACAAATCAATATGCTGGGCATCAATAAAATGCACGACGACGGATTCAGAGGTGAAAATATAGTGATTGCCGTCATTGACGATGGTTTTCAAAACCTAAATGCCAATCCTCTTTTTCGCCAAACCAAAATTTTAGGTACGTATAATTTTGACAGACGAAGCGCAGATGTTTATACCAACATCACCAGTACGCATGGCACGCGCGTACTTTCTCAGTTGGCAGCTTTTCAAAATGGACAGTTGGTAGGTACAGCCTACAATGCTTCCTATTATCTTTTTATGACAGAAAACAATAATCCTAACATAGAAAATAAAGTAGAGGAAATTAACTGGATTTTCGCTGCCGAGCGCGCAGACAGCCTTGGCGCGGACATTATTTCTACCTCGTTGGGATATTCTACCTTTGATGACGCGACCCTAAACTATACCACCAGCAACCTTGATGGAAAGACAGCACTCATATCCCAAGCGGCGGCAATCGCAGCGCGTACGGGCATGATAGTCATAAAAAGTGCTGGAAATCAAGGGTTTGCATCATGGCAGAGAGTTACGTTTCCTGGTGATGCAGACTCTATACTTACGGTCGGCTCAGTAGATGCCAATAGCAATTATGTCATTTCCAGCTCACGCGGGCGCACTGTCGATGGCAGAGTCAAGCCCGACGTAGTAGCGATGGGGGGCAATGTGGTTGTAGGCTTACCAAACGGCAATGTCAGCGTCAGTGGTGGCACTTCTTTTGCCGCGCCGCAGATAGCAGGCTTGGCGGCAGGGCTTTGGCAGGCAAATCCTTCCTTTTCCAATATGCAAATCATAGACATCATACGCCGTTCGGGAACACGTTTTAGAAACCCAAGCGACTCCGTAGGCTTTGGAATCCCAAGCTACACACGCGCACGCGTACTGGCTACCGAAGAAAGGAGTTTATACAAAAGCAACATTGTAGTTTACCCTAATCCAATCACTTACAATCAGTTGCAACTATGGTTTGATGAACAGCATTTGGGTAAAAACTTTTCTTTACAACTCTCCGACGCGCTGGGCAGAGTCTATTTTTCTGAAAACATAAAATTGCAAAATATTAGTTATCAGTTCGATATAAGCAAATATCAACTCTCAGAGGGCTTGTATTTCGTCCAAATCAGTTCGCAAGGAATCAACAAGGTCATCAAAATAGTAAAATAAAGCAATAAAGTAAATGCCATACGAAACCATCAGAGAAGAAGAACTCAAAAATAAAGTAGCGCAAGACTATTTTTGGTTATTAGATTGCACCCAAATTATGGGTAATGTGGATTTTTGCGTGTGTATGCACCAGAGCCAGCAAGAGATTTTTGAGCGAGAATCTCTGCTATGGGCAGAGGCAAAAAAAGGTGTGGCAGATATTCAAAAATCTATCAGCCAACTGATACTTACCATTGGCAAGGCGCGTACTTTTGATAAATTTTTACCTCCTGCTTTTTTAGGTGCTTTTGATGCAGAGAAAATTGCTTTTGTGCCATACAGCGAAGTTCACGATATTTTTTATCTCAATGACTTTAATTGGAACGTCGCCCCCTCCAACTACGAAACCAAAGAATTTAAACTCATTCTCGGCAAAGTAAAAAACACAATAGACCAAAAGGCTTTGCTATTTTTTTATGATAAAGATGATAAAGAACTGAAAAGGTTTATCAAAGATAATCTTGTAGTAGGTAAGTTTGGCGTTACGAAAATCAAGATTGATAAGAATAATTTTATTTCAATTTTTAATAAGTGGATGCAAGTAGTAAAGCCAACTATCATTATGAATTGGGAAATGGCAAAACGAAAAAGTATTATTGAGGCAGATTTTTACCTTGCTGATTTACTTTCACGAGATAATAAAACGCTGAAAGAAAAATTATCTATTATCC
Source organism: Cytophagales bacterium (assembly GCA_013298985.1). GTDB lineage: Bacteria > Bacteroidota > Bacteroidia > Cytophagales > Thermoflexibacteraceae > Thermoflexibacter. The sequence continues at coordinate 12,329 of JAAFJS010000056.1, read as the reverse complement.
TTAACAGAGATATTTATGAGTTAGAGAGGCGACTTAACGACATGGATATGTTTGATGTTGTTTACACCAAATTTAAAGATGACCAAAAAGCGCATACACAATTTTGGAACAAATATGAAAGACCACCCAAAGAAGAATATTGGGATTATATTATAGAAAGGCGTGATTTACTTGTTCCCCAAGATGTGCGTGAGCGAAAAGGTAGTTTTTTTACGCCTCAAATCTGGGTAGAACTTTCGCAACGCTACCTTGCTGATACGCTGGGCGAAAATTGGCAAGAGGAATACTACATTTGGGACTGCGCCGCAGGAACAGGAAATTTACTAACGGGTTTGACGAATAAATACCGTATTTGGGCTTCGACCTTAGATAAGCAAGATGTAGATATTATCCATGACCGCATAAAAAACGGCGCAAACCTCTTGGAAGACCATGTTTTCCAATTTGACTTCTTGAATGATGACTTTGCTAAACTGCCCAAAGAACTGCAAGAAATTATCAATAGTCCTGAAAAGCGAAAAAAATTGGTGATTTACATAAATCCGCCGTACGCTGAGAGTAATGGGCGAGTAAGTATCACAAGAAGTAATGTACAAGTTTCAAATATTCATACTAAATATGCTACAAAATTAGGAAAAGTGGGTGCTGAACTTTTTACACAGTTTTTAATAAGAATTTATTATGAAATTTCTGATTGCTTTATTGCTCAATTTTCTACATTAAAAGCTATCAGTGCTACCAATTCTACAGTTTTTAGAATTCATTTTTTGGCAAAACTTGAAAAATTATTTGTTGTTCCTGCCAGCACTTTTGATAATGTAAAAGGTAAATTTCCTATTGGCTTTTTCATTTGGAATACCAAAGTCAAGGAGAGGTTTGAAAAAATAGAAGCTGCTGTATTTGAGATAGATAAAAACTTTGTAAGCAAAAAGTATTTTTATGCCTATGATGATGAGAAAGGTAGAATCAATGATTTTTTAAATCAATTCATGATAAAAGGTGAAAACGGATTTATTGGTGTATTGGTAGCTGATGCACCAGATTTTCAGAATAATAATTTCATTTGCATTCAAAATATAAAAGGGGAAAGGCACGGAAAATATTTTTCAATTAACAAAACCAATCTATTAGTCAGTTGCATTTATTTTGCAGTCCGTCATTGTATCAAAGCTACTTGGCTCAACGACCGCGACCAGTTTTTATATCCGAGCAGCGATTGGGAAAAAGATACGGAATTTCAGAATGATTGTTTGGCTTTTACACTCCTTCATGGGCAAAACAAGATTTATAGCAAAGAAGGCACAAATCATTGGATTCCTTTTACAGAATATGAGGTAGATTCCAAAGGAAAGTTTGAAAGCAACTTTATGGCAAATTTTATCAAAGGTAAATTAAAACCAAACGGCAACGGAACTTTGTTAGAAACTGAAAAAGTGAGAACTATGCCCTTAGAGTTTTCCACAGAAGCTACTGCTGTTTTTGACGCAGGAAGAGAGTTGTGGAAATACTATCACACTGCTATCAAAAATATTCCCGCATGGACAGGCACAAAAGGAGATGTCAATGCCTCTTTGTATGACATCAAAGAATACTTCCAAAAGCGCAATGCCACAGGAAAAATGAATAATAAAAGCGAAGACGAAGAATACACAAAATTGATTGCAGAATTGCGTGATGCGCTGAAAATTTTGGCGGAGAAAATAGAGCCAAAAGTGTATGAATATGGGTTTTTGAAAGGGTAAAAAATATAGCTTTTTTAATTCCCAGCTTTTCCCTCACAAATCTGTATCTTTGTAGTAAAGTTGATTCCCTAAACGTTAAAAAAACTATGGCATACTCAGATTTTACATTTGGAAAACTCAAAAAACTGTATAATATAGAGCAGACAGAAACTTACTTATTCAAGCATTTGGCTATTGTTCATATCAATCCAAGTCTGCGACTGGAAGAAGATTTGCAAGATACAGAAGATATGCCTTTATACACCGAAAAATCCAAATCGGAAATTATTATCTATCCAATTATCAGAGAACTAAAAAAGAAAAATCCATTTATTACAGTATTTTCAGGCTACTCCCTAAATATAGAAGGAAATAAAGAACTCAATGGAAATCCTGATTTTATTATCTCTGCCAAACAAGGTATAGCAGAACCAAGAAGCCCTATTTTTTGTCTTTTCGAATCTAAAAACAAAGCACCCGATGAAGGTTTTGCCCAGTGCGCCGCCGAAATGTACGCCGCCAGACTCTTCAACCAAGAAAATAACGAGCCTTATGAAACTATTTATGGTGCTGTAACCAATGCTTACGATTGGGTGTTCCTCAAATTAGAAGGCAACACCGTTTACATAGACAAGGAAAGATATTTCCTGAACGAATTGCCAAAACTATTAGGTATTTTGCAGTTTATCGTGAATCAATACAAATAAAAAGAACTTAAAACTTAAAAACTATGGCATACAGCAAATTTAGTTCTGTAACAAAATTTTGCAATCAGTATCGTTTGGAGCAAAATACAACTTCTAACTTATTTCTGAACAAATCTATCGAATTGGAAATACCAAGCCAAAGACTTGTCGAGGATTTAGAAGAAGCTAAAACTTTTCCGCTTTATACCGAAAAAGCAAAGGCAGAGTTGCTTATCACACCAATAATGAGAGAATTAAAAAGGAAAAATCCTTCTATCACTTTTTTTTCAGGCTTTTCTCTGAGCATTGAAACAGAACCAGATTTAAACGGAAATCCAGATTATATATTGAGCGCAAAGCCTGATATTATAGAAATTCAAGCCCCTATTTTTTGCCTTTTCGAATCTAAAAACAAAGCACCCGATGAAGGCTTTGCCCAGTGCGCCGCCGAAATGTATGCCGCAAGGCTCTTTAACCAAGAAAATAACGAGCCTTACGAAACTATTTATGGTGCGGTTACCAATGCCTACGATTGGGTTTTCCTCAAATTAGAAGGCAACACCGTTTACATAGACAAAGAAAGATATTTCCTGAACGAATTGCCCAAATTATTAGGTATTTTGCAGTTTATCGTGAACCAATATAAATAAATAAAAAGATGTCATACAAAAAATTTACATTGGAGTTACTCAAAGAAAAATTTGGCTTAGAAAACAGCCAACAAAATCTATTTGACAATATTGTGCCAATAAAAGGTAGCGTTTGGCTAACAGAAACCTTGACTATGGGGCGAAAAAATCCTATTAGAAGTGAAAAAGCAAAGTCAGAGTTGATAGTAACGCCGATTTTATTGGAGTTGAAAAATATAAATAATGACTATTTCACTATCTATTCAGGAGATACCTTAGAAGCTGATAAAAATTTGGGGTTGACAGGAGAATGTGATTTTATTTTATCTAAAAATACACAAAGTTTCACAATTAGCTACCCTATTTTTGCTTTGATAGAGGCAAAACGCAATGATTTTGATTTGGGCATAGACCAGTGTGCGGCACAAATGTATGGAGCCCATCTTTACAATAAAAAATTCAATCAAGCTATTCCAGCATTGTATGGCTGTGTTACTTCTGCCGATGAATGGCTGTTCCTCAAATTAGAAAACAACACTTTTTACATAGACAAGGAAAAATATTTTATCAAAGAAATAGAGGTAATTTTAGGAATTTTGCAGTTTATCGTGAACCAGTACAAATAAAAAGAACTTAAAACTATGGCATACTCAGAGGCTACTTTTCCAAAGTTAAAATCTATTTATGGTATTTTGCAAGACTATAAAAAATTAGGCTTAGGTGATACCTTGCCCTTAGCCCCAAGTATAAGGCTTGTAGAAGATATAGAGGACGGTACACAAATGTTAATAAGTTCTGAAAAAGCAAAATCAGAGTTTATCCTTGCTCCTATTTTTAAGGAATTACAAAGAAAAAACCCTGATACCACACTATTTTCAGGCGTAAGTTTTGGTATAGAAGGCGAAAAATTATTGACAGGAACACCTGACTTTATGATAAGTGCCAGACCTCGCAGGGCTGCCATAGAAGCACCTATATTTTGTATGGTAGAAGCCAAAAATGGCATCATAGAAGACGGTTTTGCCCAGTGCGCCGCCGAAATGTACGCCGCCAGGCTCTTTAACCAAGAAAATGATGAGCCTTACGAAACTATTTATGGGGCTGTAACCAATGCCTACGATTGGGTGTTCCTCAAATTAGAAGGCAACACCGTTTACATAGACCAAGAAAGATATTTCTTAAACGAATTGCCAAAACTATTAGGTATTTTGCAGTTTATCATCAATCAATACAAATGACAGCTATTTTAAACTTCCTCATCAACACCATCAACACCCTAAACGAGCAGATAGGGCGCGCCACCACCTGGCTCACCACCGTACTCGTCTTACTTTTTTGCTATGACGTACTCATGCGCTACGTATTTGACTCGTCCAGCGTTGCCATGTTCGAGTTAGAGTGGCATCTATTTTCCATCATCTTTTTATTAGGCGCGGGCTACACCCTCCAGCACGACAAGCACGTGCGCGTCGATATTTTCTATGCCAAATTCTCCCCCCAAGGCAAGGCATGGGTAAACCTCCTTGGCACACTCCTATTCCTCATTCCCTTCTGCATCATCATTTTCAAAGGAGCCATTCCCTACATCGAGCTTTCCCTGCGGATAGACGAAGGCTCGTCCGACGCAGGCGGATTGCCCCATCGCTACATCATCAAAACCTTCATGTTTGTAGGTTTTTTCCTATTAATGCTACAAGGCATCAGCCTCATTTCCAAGTCCTTACTCACTATTTTAAAAAAGTAATTTTTCTCCCTCTCAGCAGGAGAGGGTCAGGGTGAGGTAAAAAAAAACTTGAAGCACAACCTCCATCATTCCAATCACCTGCGGTCGTTGCTGTGCGGGCTTCGCTTCGCTACGGTGGTGGGCTTGCGCCCCCAACTTCCCCTCCCATCAACGGCTATTTTTGCACCCACCTCATTTCATAGAAGTTTTTTTACAAAATATTCAAAACATCAAAAATTAATTACGATTTTTGAAAAAAAATAAAAGCAGTTCTCCAATAATTTTTGTGGAAACTTCTTACACCTCCCCCTAACCCCCTCCAAAGGGGGAAAACAGCTTGTACTTTATCTCCTTTGGAGGCGCAGCAACTGGGAGTTAGGGGGGAGGCAAAGCATCAAAATAGAGTTTACCCACAAAAAATATCATATAAAAATAAAAGCATACCTTTATGTTCAAAAACTTCAAAAGTGTAGGCAAATGCGTCTTTGGCAGAGGCAGTTTCAACCAATTAGACAGCATTTTAGCAGAAAAAAGAGCAAATTCGGCAAGCTACGTCGTTTTTCTATTAGATAACTATTTCAAAGACAAGGCATTAGCGCAGAGAATTCCCTTGCAGCCCCAAGACCACCTCATCTACATCAATGTAGATGAGCATGAACCCACTACCGAGCAAATAGACGAGCTAAACCAGCATATCAGGAAGTTATCGCCCACCCTGCCCGTAGCCTTAGTAGGCATTGGCGGCGGTAGCGTCATGGACATCACCAAGGCAACCTCCATGATGCTCACTAACGACGGGCTTTCCACACAGTATCAGGGACTTAACCTCATCAAAAATCAAGGCGTTTTCCATGTAGGCGTACCTACACTCGCGGGTACAGGCGCGGAAGTTTCCATGACCGCCGTACTGACAGGACCCACCAAAAAGCTTGGCATCAAGTGCGACTATACCGTATTCGACCAAATCATTCTCGACTCCGAACTGGTGGCAGATGTACCTCAAAATCAGTGGTTTTATACAGGCATGGACACCTATATTCACTGCATAGAATCCTTGACAGGCACAATGCTCAACGAATTTAGCCGCTCCTACGGTGTAAAATCCTTAGAACTCTGCCGCGAAGTATTCAATCAGTTTGGGCAAAGCGCAGAAGGAGATGAAAAGCTAATGATAGCCTCCTACATGGGCGGACTGAGCCTCACCTATTCAGAAGTGGGCGTTTGCCACGCACTTTCTTATGGACTTTCGTATGTGTTTGGCTACCGTCATGGCATTGCCAACTGCATCGCTTTTGACGAACTCCCCGACTATTACGGCGAGTCAGTTACAGAGTTTAAGAGCATGGTCAAAAAACACAATATACACATTCCCAAAGGATTATCCAAAAACTGGACAGAAGAAGAAGTAGCAAAAATGGCGCAAACCGCTTACGCACTCGAACACATGTGGAAGCACGCAGTAGGCGCGCACTGGAAAGAGGTCATCACCAAGGAAAAAATCATGGCTTTGTACTACCGAATGTAGCAAATTGATAAGAAAATAGCACTTTAATTTTTCTTTTCGCCTCAATAGTCTAATTTTACATCAAAGTTAATTTTCGCAGTTCCCCAACCACTTACTTATGCCGCAAACATATAACGACAAAGAAAAAGACGTTGTTTTTAACAGAGAGTTTTTACCGTACATAGATTCTATGTATAATTTTGCGTACAAACTCACCTTAGACGAAGATGATGCCAAAGATTTGGTGCAGGACACCTATCTCAAAGCCTATCGATTCATAAATTCGTTCGAACAGGGAACTAATGCCAAGGCGTGGTTGTTTAAAATATTGAAAAACAGTTTCATCAACGATTTCCGCAAAAAAACTCGCCAACCAGCCAAAGTAGATTATCAGGAAATTGAGAACGTTTATAACTCAGATGACGTTGATGAAAATATAACCGTAGATTTGCGTTCGGAAACTGTCCAAGACCTGATTGGTGATGAAGTTACCAATGCGATTAACTCCTTGGCAGTAGATTTTCGTACCGTCATTATCCTTTGCGACTTAGAAGGGTTCACCTACGAAGAAATGGCAAAAATCTTAGATATACCCATCGGAACGGTGCGTTCGCGACTACACAGGGCGAGGTCTATCCTCAAGCTCAAACTTAGCGAGTATGCACAAAAAATGGGGTATGATACAGACAATGAGGCTATTGAACTAAGCTAACTTCTATAAAATTTAAAATAAAGTAAAAAACAATTAAATCTGTAAAATCTTTAATCTACACTATTATGGAAACGATGAATAATGAGCAGAAATACTTTAAAAGTATTTTGAGCATGGTCTTAGATGGCGAAGGAAATAGGCAAGAAATCAATTTTTGCATGAACAAAGTAGCCCACTGCACCTATTGTCGCACCCAATTTGAGCAAGAAAAAGCAGTGAGAGAATGTATCAAAAAGTATAATTCGCACGTACTCCCCCCGCAAGATTTACTCCTCTCTGTCCAAATGATAAGCCAGTCCCCCGTAGCTATTTATGTGTAGAAAATAACATCATTTTTCCCAATATTATCCTATTTTTGTGCATGAGTAACAAAAAGTTAATTCGTATTCTCTCCATAGATGGAGGAGGAATCAGAGGTATTTTACCAGGCAAAATCTTAGTTGCCTTAGAAGAAAAATTACAGAAAAGAGATAACAATCCCAATGCGCGCATTGCCGATTACTTCGACCTGATAGCAGGCACAAGCACTGGTGGAATCCTGACCTGCATTTTGCTCTGCCCCAGCGAAACCGAACCCACCAAGCCCAAATACTCTGCCAAGCAAGCCGTAGAACTCTATATCAAGAACGGCACTCAAATATTTAGTGTGCCTATGTGGAAAAGATTTCAGTCTTTTGATGGTATCAAAGATGAAAAATACGATTCGGGCAATATAGAATCCGTATTGAAGCAATATCTTGGCAACCTCAAACTGAGCCAGTTGGTCAAGCCCTGCCTCATCACCGCTTATGATGTAAAGCGCAGTAAACCTACTTTTTTTAGGCAACATCGCGCCTCTGACCGCGCCGCAGACGGCAATCAGGCGTATGACTTTTACCTGCGCGAGGTGGCGCGTGCTACCTCTGCTGCCCCTACTTATTTCGAGGTTGCTATGGCTAATTCGCTTTCTGGCGTAAGCTACCCACTCATTGACGGTGGCGTTTTTGCCAATAATCCTGCCCTTTGCGCCTTTGCAGAGGCTACCCAATATTTTAGCCAAGATACTGACAAGCTCACCGCCCAAGAAATGTTTATTTTCTCAATAGGGACTTCCAGTGCTACCAGAAGCCATGAATACGAAAAAGTGAAAAACTGGGGCGTAATCGAGTGGATTAAACCTGTCTTAGATATTATGATGGACGGCGTTTCCAAAACCATAGATTACCAACTCATGCAAATTTATGAGGCTATCGGGCGCAGTAAGCAGTATGTAAGAATCAATCCGATACTGAACGAAGCCAAATCAGAGATGGACGATGCCTCACCTACCAATTTGAAGGCTTTGGTGGCTGATGGCGTAGAAAATGCAGAAAGATTTGATGATGTGCTGGACAGAGTAGTAGAGATGCTCATTGCCAACAAACCTAATGCCTAACTCCATGATAATCAAAGAAAAATATAACCTTACCGACCAAGACATCGACCGAATAGTGGAGATGGGCTGGGAAGACCGAACGCCTTTTGATGCCATCAAAGCACAATTTGGGGTGAGTGAAAGCGAAGTGATTGAAATTATGCGCTTACAAATGAAGCCAACCTCGTGGCGCAGGTGGCGCGAACGCGTACAAGGCAGAAAAACCAAGCACACCAACCTGCGCGGCGAAGAGGTTAATCGGTTTAAATGCTCCCGCCAAAGAGGAGTCAGCATGAACAAAGTTTCAAAAAGAAAATAGAAAAATCAAATCATTTTCAATACTTTCTGAAATTATAAAAAATAAAATCCTTTTTTAATCCAACAAAATCGCAAACATAGAGTTTTCAGGGAAACAAACTTGAACTTTATGGCAATAGAAAAATTAATTATTTGGTTTAGAAATGACCTCCGCTTGCATGATAACGAAATGCTTTTCAGGGCATTACAAAAATCAGCGCACCTCATTCCAGTTTTTTGTTTTGACCCAAGACAGTTTGCTATTACAGCATTGGGCTTTCCCAAAACTGATAGCTTCCGCGCCAAGTTTTTGATGGAATCAGTGGCAGACTTAAAGCAAAATCTACAAAAATTAGGCAGTGATTTGGTGATTAAGGTCGGCGAACCTGAAATAATCATTCCCCAAATTCAGCAGTTAGTGGGCGCAAAAGCGGTATATGCCAGCAAGGAAGTTACCGCAGAGGAAACTACGATAGAGCAAAAACTGGAAACTCAACTTTTCAAAGTAGGTTGTAAGCTCAATCTGTACTGGCAATCAACACTTTATCACATAGACGACCTGCCTTTTCCTATCAAAAATTTGCCTGATATTTATACCGAATTTCGTAAGGAAGTAGAAAGAGGTGTAAAAATTCGTACCATTTTCCCAACGCCTACCAAGTTAGAAGCGCATAGTTTAGAAAGCTGTAAAATGCCTACAATCAATGAATTAGGGCTAAAAGAAATAGAAAATGACCAGAGAAGTGTGCTTGTCTTTGAGGGTGGAGAAACCGCAGGGAAGGCGCGTATCAAAGATTATTTTTGGAAAAAAGATTTACTGAAAACCTACAAGGAAACGCGCAATGGATTGATAGGCGCAGATTATTCTTCCAAACTGTCCGCTTGGCTGGCATTGGGCTGTTTATCACCACGTCATATTTTAGAACAGATACAAAAATATGAACACGAACGCATTAAGAACGACTCAACGTATTGGCTTATTTTCGAACTGATTTGGCGCGATTATTTTCGTTTTGTAGCCAAAAAATATGGAGATAGTATTTTCAAAGAAGGTGGCATTAAAAATCAGTCTATTTTTACGAGCAATGATGCCAAACTTTTTAGGAAATGGCAGGAAGGCAAAACTGGTGTTCCTTTTGTTGATGCCAATATGATTGAATTACAAAAAACAGGCTTTATGTCTAATCGCGGCAGGCAAAATGTAGCAAGCTATTTGGTGAAAGACCTCAAAGTAAACTGGCGATGGGGAGCAAGCTGGTTTGAGTCGCAACTCATTGATTATGATGTATGTAGTAATTGGTGTAACTGGAACTACGTGGCGGGAGTGGGCAATGACCCGCGCGAAAATCGTTATTTTAATGTGCCAAGCCAAGCCCAAAGGTATGACCCCAAAGGTGAGTATGTAAAGATTTGGCTTAAAACAAATCCAATTTTAGCATTAATCTAAAAAAATTAGGTAATGAGATAAAGACCTTGTGAAGCTCTCCCTCGCTAAAGCGAAGGTTTATCTTTAACCCACCGTTTTAAACGGTGGGAATTACCATACTACAAAAAACAAAATAAGCGTTTGAAAACATTTTTACATGATTTTCAAACGCTTATGTATTTTATTACTTTTCTCTAAATCAACATTCTCAAAGGGTCTTCGAGTAGTCCTTTCAACGTTTGGAGGAAAGCGGCGGCTGTTGCACCATCTACTACGCGGTGGTCGCTGGATAGTGTAACTTTCATTACATTGCCCGCGTGCATCTGTCCATCTTTGACGACGACAGTTTCTTTGATGCCACCCACAGCCAATATACAAGCGTCAGGCGGATTGATGATTGCCGTAAACTCGTCCACGCCAAACATTCCTAAGTTAGAAATAGAAAATGTATTTCCTTCCCAGTCAGCAGGTTGTAGCTTTTTGTCTTTGGCTTTTCCTGCCAATTCTTTGGTTTCTGCGGCAATTTGTGAAAGCGATTTGGTATCCGCAAAGCGCACCACAGGCACAAGCAATCCTTCGGGAACGGCTACTGCCATACCAATATGAATGTGCTGATTTTGACGAATTTTATCGCCCAGCCATGATGAATTAAGTGCAGGGTGTTTGCGAAGTGCCACTGCTGTAGCCTTGATAACCAAGTCGTTAAAGGAAATTTTGACAGGGGAAATCTCATTCATACTTGTACGTGCTACCATTGCTTTGTCCATGATGATTTCCATAGTAACGTAGAAATGGGGCGCAGTAAACATACTTTCGGATAGCCTTCGTGCTACCGTTTTACGCATTTGTGAGATAGGCGATTCTGTAAAGCTCTCTTGACCAGTTACTTGTGGAGAAGATTTTGGTTTATTTTCTGCGGAGGTAGTCGGCAAGGCAGAAGGTTTTGCGCTTGGCGTAAATGTTTCCACATCTTTTTTGGTAATTCTGCCGTTTTCGCCTGAGCCTTTGATTTGGGCAATGTCATAGCCCTTGTCTTGCGCCATTTTGCGTGCCAGAGGAGAAGCAAAAACACGCCCGCCCGCGCTGGTGATAACTTCCGAAGCCACTGGTTGTGAGGCAGATACGGTAGTTACTGTGGGAGCAACATGGTTAGTAGTTTGCGTAGCTGTTTCCACTTTGGCAGGTGGAGGAGTGCTTGGGTTGAGCAAAGCCATATAGTCAGCCCCAGCCTCGCCAATCACCGCAATAACGCCATCTACGGGGACAGATTTGCCTTTTTCAGCACCAATATAAAGCAAAACTCCTGTTTCGTAGCTTTCCAGTTCCATCGTTGCCTTGTCAGTTTCGACTTCGGCAATGATGTCGCCTGATTTCAATTTATCGCCCACCTTGACCAGCCAGTTGGCAATTACGCCTTCGGTCATGGTATCACTCATTTTGGGCATACGAATTACCGTTGCTTTTACATTTGCGACCTTCTCAGCCACAGGCTGTGGCGCAGGAGGAGGCGTAGTAGGCGTTTCTGCTTGCGGTACGGGCGCAGGTGCATGTGTAGGAATTGTATTTCCATTCAATAAAGTCTGATAGTCTTCGCCTTGCTTACCAATAACGGCAATAATGCCATTGACAGGCACAGCTTTGCCCTTTTCGATGCCAATGAATAAAATATAGCCATCAGCATAGCTTTCCAGCTCCATCGTAGCTTTGTCAGTTTCGACTTCTGCTAAAATGTCGCCTGATTTTACCTTGTCGCCCACCTTGACCAGCCAGTTGGCAATTACGCCTTCGGTCATGGTATCACTCATTTTGGGCATTTTGATTACTTCTGCCATATATTTTGATATAGTTATATTGCTTTTGTTGGTTTTTTTGTCCTTTTTTTAACTAAAATTCTTAAATCTCACCACACTCTGCTCAAATGTTCTACGCCAATAAATGCTAAAAATCAAAATTAATGATAAAAGAGTAAAATGAAAAAGATTTGCTCAAAATTTAAGGAAATTATTGGTAATGAATAGAAAAAGACTTTTTGAGCGCATTTGGAAATAAATAATATGTTTATAACTTTACAAATGTAAAAATCTATGTATAAAAAGAAGAATGTTTCATTTCTATTCAAACCAACGTAAACTATGAAATTGATACTAAGTTTTTTTATTGTCTTGATAACCAGCCTATTCATCAATCCTGCGGAGAAACCAGATGACAGTCGTTTCACAAAAATTATATTAGATGATG
>JAAFJS010000055.1 GCA_013298985.1 Cytophagales bacterium | reverse complement strand
CGAAGCCTCGCAAATTGCTGGCTCGATGGGTATGCTTGCCTCTGCCTCGATAGGTGATAGCACAGGATTTTACGAGCCAATTCATGGCTCTGCGCCTGACATTGCGGGGAAGGGAATAGCCAATCCGCTTGCGTCGATTTTGTCTGTGGCTCTCCTTTTAGAACATTCATTGGGCATGAAAAAAGAAGCACAAAGCATTGTAAATGCGGTAGATAAGACATTAAAAAGTGGTTTTCGTACCATTGACATTGCTGACGAAAGCACTTCCTCTGCCATGATTTTAGGAACAGAAGCCATGGGCAAAAAAGTAATAGAAATGTTGCAAGAAATCGTTAAGGCATAGCGTTTTGGATAGCAAAGAAATTACAAAAAATACTGATTTTCATTGATGTTTTCTCAAATCCACAAACTTATCACGTTGGCGGGGCATCGCGATTCCGTTTATGCGCTGGTAGAGGGCGCACACCCGCACGAGGTTTTCTCTGCGGGTACGGACGGACTGGTAGTAAAGTGGGATTTGACCACTACCGCCTCCCCGCCCCAAGGTCTTCTTGTTGCGCGTATGAACGCCTCTGTGTACGCGCTATGCTTTGTCAAAGCGCAAAATAGACTCGTTATCGGGGAAAATTATCATGGACTTCACCTGATAGATTTAGCAAGTCAGACAGAAATAGCCTCCTCTTCCCTGACCCAATCAGCCATTTTTGCTATCGAATATTTCAAAGAAACTCTTTTTGTGGGCAGTGGAGATGGGCTACTTTCTATGCTGAATATCAATGATTTGAGTACGATTCAGCAGTTGAAGTTTTCCAACAAAAGTGTGCGCTGTTTGGCATTAAATATAATGAAAAACGAGCTGGTAGTGGGGTATAGCGATAATTTTATTCGAGTAATTGATTTAAAAACTTTGAAAATCAAGTATCAAATAGAGGCACATACTAACTCTGTTTTTTCGCTGTGTTATTCTCCTGATTTTCGTTTTTTGTTGAGTGGTAGCCGCGATGCTCGCTTGAAAATCTGGAATGTAGAGGAAGGCTATCGTCTGCATACTGAGATTGTTGCACATTTATTCACGATTAACTCCATTACTTATAGCCCTGATAGCCAATATTTTGCCACTTGCAGTAAGGATAAATCCATCAAACTGTGGCGCGCTGAAGATTTCAAACTGCTCAAAGTAATAGACAAGGCGCGCCACGCAGGGCATGGAACTTCGGTTAATAAATTATTGTGGCTTCCTTATCAAGATACCCTACTCTCCTGCTCGGACGACAAGACCATTTCTGTATGGAAGATAAACTGAAATGAGAAATTTCACTATTCCTATATTTTTCTGTAAAATACTAAGAATGTTTACGTTTTAATGAAAAATGTACTATTTTATAAAGCCCAGCACGTATAATTATCACTATATTTGCAGTAGAATAACAAAATATATTGAGATTTCGTTTATCAAAAATAAGCACTGATTGTCTGTATAAATTAACATATATTTTCAGTGGTTTTGCGTATATATTATTAAGAAATGAGAAAAAGGAGGACTTTATGAATAAGAAAGATACAATTATCAGATACCATTTATCCATTAAAAAAACAGTAGCTACCTTACTATTTGTTTACTTGTTTTTACCATTTTCCTCTGCATTTGCCTTAGATTATTTTTGGGTAGGCGGCAGTGGGAATTGGAGTGATTTGACCAAATGGGCAACTGCATCGGGTGGAGGTACTTTTCACACCGCTTTGCCCTCAATAGGAGATAATGTGTTTTTTGATATAAACTCCTTTCCTTCGCCCGCCAGCAAGACTGTAACGATTGATGTCAATGCAGAGTGTAGGAATATGTCTTGGGCAGGCGCAACGAATACGCCTATTTTGACAGGAACAACTGCTTTCGCCATCACTGTTTACGGCAACCTGAACTTTATAGCCGCAATGAATAATACCTTTGCAGGCAAATTTATCTTTTCTGCCATCACCGCGGGACAGACCGTTACCTCAGCAGGGCAAACATTTCAAAATGTAGATTTTACGGTGAGTACATTGGGTAGTGGTAGTATTCTTCAAGACAACTTTGTAAGCACAGGCACGATTAATCTACTCGAAGGCACGCTAAATACTAACGGTGTAACAGTAACTTGTAACAACTTCATCGCCTCCAATACGCCCAAATTGAGGGCGTTAAACATGAATAATTCTGCTTTTAATGTTACTGGTGCAGGTACGCCCTTGGATTTTCGCGGAGATGATGCCAATTTTTCGCTGATTTCTAATGCTACTTCTCTCATTACGCTTTCCAATGCTGCCCCTATTAATATTCTTACAGGACTTGCTGCCAAAACAATTCCTTCTATGGTTTTTACGAATACCACAGACGTTACGCTGACCACAGGTAGTGGTACAGCAATTCTCACCCTGCGTAATATTACCATCAATCAAAGTGGCGCAAATCTCGCTGTGAATGGGAATTGCATTAAAAATTACGGCAATATCCTGATGGGAAACTCCTGCATAGCCACATTTACTGGAAATAATATTGTTTCTAATACATTTAATGGTACGGTTACTTTTGGGAATAACTCTACTGTTACTTTTGGGAATAACAATATCTTTAATCAAAATATTTTATTGGGCAACAATACGACCTTATTAAGTTTTCTTGGTGCTAATGTTATCTCTGCCAACCTGACTGTGGGGACGACGAGCAATGTGGTCTTTTCAGGAGCTTCCAATCTTTTTACAGGACTCATTACGCTTGCTGATTTTAGTGAAATTACTTTTTCTAATGCAGGTGTTAATAATTTTAATAATGCCAATATTGGGCAGGGTGTAGTTTGGAAAATGAGTACCGCCGCCACTTCTAATAATGTCAATGGCATATTTACGACCACAGCCAACTGTAATAACCTGATACTGATAACCTCTAATGTTACAGGCTTGCAGGCAAATATGGGGGTTGCCAATACACAAACATGGAATTTTGTTACTGCTCGCGACCTCAACAAGACAGGGGCAGGCATACTTACCGTTGTCAATGGTGCAAATGCAGGAAATAATACAGGCATTAGCTTTACTTCCGCCCCACGAACGCTATTTTGGGTAGGTAATGGAGGCGATTGGAACAATAGTGCCAAATGGTCGCTTACTTCTGGTGGTGCAGGTGGTCAGTGTCCGCCCACTTCCATAGATGATGTAGTGTTTGATGCTTCGTCTTTTAGTACAGGAGGGCAGGCAGTCAATATCAACATTGATGCTTTTTGCAGAAATATGACTTGGGCGGCTGTTACGAATAGCCCAAAAATGGCAGGTGCAAACCAATTAAATATCTCTGGTTCGCTTACGCTTTCTCCTACTATGCTACAGACAGGCACAGGGGCTGATTTTTCTGGCGATGTTTTCTTTTCCTCGACAGTAGCGGGCAATACGATTACAATGGCAGGGAAAGCATTTAACAATGTACGCTTTGAGGGCTTAGGTGGTGCTTGGCAGCTAAATGATGCGGCTACAGTGCTGAACAATTTGGACATATTTGCGGGAAATCTTAACCTCAATAATCAAGCACTCAATACGGGAAGGCTGAGTACGGCAGCAGCCGTAGATGTGGCACGAGGGCTTAATTTTACCAGTTCCCTTGTCAATATCAATGGGAACGGAACTGCCCTGAACCTGGGAGGTAATGCGGTTACTATCAATGAAGGCACTTCTACTATTAACCTGAACAATAATGGAACAGTTACAGTAGAAACAGGGGCTATCACCAAGACCATTCCCAACTTGATTTTTACAGATACAGATGCCACAGTTCGCACCATTACAGTCAATACGCCAAGCAATGCAAGCACCATTACTTTTAAAAACATAGAAGTACGCAAGCAAAGATTTGTGCTGAACGGGACTTCAAAGAAGGTATTTAGTGGTACATTGCTATTTTTTAACGAAGTAGCTTCTACTTTTAATGGTTCAGCGGTCGTTGCTGACAATATATTCAATAATACGCTTACATTTCAAGGACGCAACACCACAAATTTTAACATAGGGGCTACTTTTAACCAAAATGTTACTTTTTTGGACGGCATCAATCTTGGCTCTGAAATCAAATTTACGGGTAATATCAATTTTGCAGGCACACTTCTTTTTTTGGGCAACAATATCAATGCTACTTTCACTGGACTCAATGTGTTCAAAAACATGATTGTAGGCACAAACAGCTTTATTATTTTTGATGAAAATAATAGCACTTTTGATAATCTTACCTTAGATAGATATACTTCTGTACGCTTTGCTCAAAATAAAACGACGACTTTTAATCAAACATTAAATGCTTTTGTTAATTGTGATTCTTGGATAAGTCTTGGCTCAAGCGTGAATGGCTCGGCAGCAAACATGAACTTCGTGCAGCCCCAAACGTGGCAAGGCTTGATAATCAAAGATATTAATGCTGGTTTAGGGGTTACAGCTACGGCAAACAATAGCTCAAGTGGCGGCAATAATACCAATATAAACTTTGTGTCCCTGAATCCTCCCAAAACACTTTATTGGATTGGGGGCGCACTGGGCGACTGGTCTGACGGTACTAAGTGGTCATTTACAAGTGGGGGCGCGACGGCAAACTGCGTGCCTACTTCTAATGATGATGTGATTTTTGATGATAATTCCTTCCCCGCAGGCGGAGGAACGGTCAGCCTTAACCTATTCTTGATGTTTTGCCGAAACATGACTTGGACAAATAACACCAATGCAGGAACACTCTTAGGAACAGAAAAAATCTTGCAAGTATATGGTAATGTAATCTTTAATGGGGCAAAGACCATCAATAATTATAGCGGAAATATAGAATTTTGGGGTAATTCCATACCAGCTACCAAAACGATTACCTCTAATGGAACTCCTTTTTTTGGACCTGTACTTTTTAATAATAATGATACATGGGTATTGCAAGATGCGCTTGATATCAACAATGGTGCGCCCATTGTACTCAATTATGGGGTACTGGACATGAATAACCGCAATGTAACTATCGAAGGCGATTGGACGGTAAATATCCCTGCCGTAGGTTCAGGCTTTGCACAGGCAACTTTTCTTTCTGGGACAAATACCATTACCTTTGATGGAAAAAACAATGTGCAGGCTGTCCAAATTCCTGAGTTGGTAGGCGGTGCTTGCGTAGAGTGCAGTTGTAGCACCAGCCAGTTCAATAACCTTATCGTTGATAAATCTACTTCACTGGCTGGACGAAGATTTGACTTAGAAACAAGTATTTCTATCAAAAATAATTTTATAATCCTCAATGGAGATGTTTGGGACAATGGTTTTCAAATCAGAGGAAATACCGTGGGAGCATTTACTATGGTAAATAATACAGCACTGCGTTTGGGGAGTGCTACTGTAGCTACCGTTTTCCCTACTTGCTTTGTTAATATCAATATTAGTGCAGGCACGACTGTGGGCTTGGTCAATGATGAATTTAATATTGTGATGGCAGGTACAAATCCAGCTATTGTGGAGTATCGTTCCTCACAAAATCAATTAGTAAAAAATATAACTTACGGCACATTACTCCTTACAAGTCCTAATACTGCCTCTTATCGTACACGAATGTTACAAGGCACAATTACAGTGAATGGGAGTCTAATTATTGGGGCATCTATTTGGCTCAAAGACATGGGTTTCCAGATTACAGGCAATGCCAGCGCAGGCAACAGAATATTTATAGATGCCGCAAGTGTACTGAGTTTGGGGACAGGGAATGTAGCTGGCGCGGCTATTTTTGCGCTTGGCTACCCCACAGGTGCAACTAATTACACCGAATTAACAACACTTCCCACAGGCATACCCTTGCCCATGGCAGTAGCAACTAATACAAGCACTACTTTCCCAACTTTTACGCCCATAGGTGATTTTTTGGCAGGAATGGGTAAAATGCAGATACGAGGCGCAGTTTCCTATACTTCTGGTGCAGCCCTTCAAAATGTCTTGGCGGGCTTTACCTATATACATCTGTACGCGTATGGACAGCCTTTTGTCAGCAACAAAGAAGTAATTGGGGTGGTGGGTACTGATTTGAGAATTAACGGAAATTTTTTGATATCAAGTAATGTCAATTTCAAAGACAAAGGATTTCAGTTAGATGCAAGAGGAAATTTATTTTTGCAATCTGGTGCAGGGCTTTGGATAGGAGAAGGGACACGAGCTACTAAGTTCCCCCCAAATTTACCACTTATAGGCATGAACTTAGCTATTAGCAGTCAGGTGCGCTATAATGCTGATGTACCCCAAGAGGTATCCACCAGACCCACCTACGAAAGCCTTTTTCTTACTGCACCAGGCGTAACCAGTGGAACGCCTGTCCCCAAGACTATGGTGCCTACCTCTCCTGTTAAGCTCGGTAACTATTCTTATATAGCACCTTATAACAACTTGATAGACAATGGCGCACAGATTTATTCTGATGCAGGCTACAAACAGTTTTTCATGGACCAAAATAGCGTAATTACCTTGGGGAATGTAGCAATCGCCACAAACCTACCCACTAACTTCGATTGGATTTTCCAGCCCAACTCTACTGTCGTTTATAATTCTAACCAACTCCAACTGATAGATATATTTCCTCCAGGTAGATGGTTTCAGAACTTAACTATTTCAACTTCTGCACCCACGCCACTGGGCATCAAAGAATTGCAAGCACCCATCAGAGTAGATAATGATTTTCTTATCAAAACCAATAATACACTCAATGATAAAGGGTTTCAAATCAATCAAGATGATGGCGGTTATGGCTTAATGACGATGGAAGCACAAAGTACACTTATTGTGGGTTCAGCAACCTCTGCCACACGCTTCCCAGCCTATTTTGAGCGACCTCTTATCAATTTAGACCCAAATAGTACCGTTATTTTTACATCTGATTTAGACCAAGTAATTAATAAACAGCCTATCTATGGAAATCTTATTGTTAGAAAGGTAAATGCAGTGGCTCCTATTTCCAACAAAATACTTTCTCCACAGGCAGTATTAGGTAGCGCGCCAATCATAAATTGGGACGATAAAACAAACCTATTAATTTCTGGTAATTTGACGATTGAAAGTTTCAATAATCTTGATGACAATGGGCAACAAATCATTGGCATAGGGGTAGGAAAAACATTACTTGCTCAAAATAATGCACAGCTTACACTGGGTTCGCGCGGTGCTGCAGGCATAGGCACGCTATTCCCTAATCAGTTTGTAACGATTGATTTGTCCCCAACTACGACTCCCTCAAGCACTGTCGTTTTCAACTCAGACAAGGTAAGCAATAGAATCACTGGCTTAAACAATGCGGCTGTACCGTTTAGCTATGGTAACTTAACGCTTTTTTCTAATGGAACGGCTGTTACCAAAAACTTGCTCAGTAGCATCAATGTCAGAAGAAATCTAACCATCAATACCAACAATACGCTTGATGCTACAGGCTCAAATTTTAATATAATCATTGGGGGGAACTGGCTCAATGCAGGGGGCGTTTTTAATGCGCGTACGGGCAAAGTAACTTTTGATGGGACTACTAACCAGAATATTACAAGTAATAACTCTGATTTTTTCAGCATGGAGTTCACTAACCCCCAAGGCGTAACCATGCAAGACAATATGACCGCAGGCGGTATTGTAACCTTCACCAATGGCGTAGTGAATAACTTATCAGGGCAGTTAATGACCTTTAAGAACAATGCCACTGTAGCCGCAGTGCCAGGTACTTTCCCTGGCGCGCCAGGTCCCAGCAATAATAGCTTTGTCAATGGCAGAGTTAGAAAGATTGGTAATCAGGCTTTTATATTCCCTGTTGGTAGCGTCGTGAATGGAAGTACACAGTGGTTTGCGCCTATTGGCATTACTGCGCCTACCAGCGTAACAGCACAGTTTTCCACAATTTATGTTCCTCAAAACCCACACCCAACGTATAATCGCAATATCATAGAACCCAGCCTCAACCATATTAGCGAGGCAGAATATTGGCTCTTGGATAGAGAAGTAAGTACTGACAATGTACGAGTTACGCTAAGTTGGGATACGCCAAGAAGTGGTGGTGTAAACTTCCCCACTGAGCTTCGTGTCGCGCACTGGCGTTCAGCAGCACCGTTTTGGTGGGCAAATGGAGGCAACAATAGCTCAACAGGAAATGCCACTCGTGGTACACTACAATCTTCTGTCATTTTTGATAATTTCTCGCCCTTTACGCTTGGTTCTATCATACCTAATAACCCACTACCTATAGAGTTAGTAAACTTTACAGCAACACCAGATTATGGAAAAAAGGTAGTAGATTTGCGCTGGCAGACTGCAAGCGAAACCAACAATGACTTCTTTACCTTAGAAAAAAGCAAAAACGGAACAGATTTCCGTCCTTTCGCCACTGA
Source organism: Cytophagales bacterium (assembly GCA_013298985.1). Classification (GTDB taxonomy): domain Bacteria; phylum Bacteroidota; class Bacteroidia; order Cytophagales; family Thermoflexibacteraceae; genus Thermoflexibacter. The sequence goes on along the minus strand of JAAFJS010000055.1, from coordinate 18,585 downwards.
GCTTTCCAAAGCAGAAAAAGGCAGTAGTCAGCAGTTGCTCAATTACCAACTATATGATAACGAGCCATTTGGTGGACTTTCCTACTACCGTTTGAAACAAACAGACCTTGATGGGACAAGCAAATATTCTAAAATTGTACCTGTACGCTTCGAGCATGTTACGGGAGAAGACAGATTTATGGTCTATCCGAACCCCACAGAGGGCGGGCTATTGAATGTACAGTTTTTGGATAGTCAAATCAAAAATGGCACAATCGTCATTTATGATATGCTGGGCAAGCTCATGCTTTATCAAAACACTGAAAACCAGTCAGCAGACCTCATCAGCTTGCATTTCCGAGAAAAACTACCCGCAGGAAGCTATATTATCAGGATTATTTCCAATGATAAAGTTTACACTAAGAAATTTTCTGTTTTTTAAATTTGATTACAAAATAAGTAGTAAGACAAAATAAAAGTATATTTGCCTTTAGGCGAATGATTTGATTATGAGTTATTTACTTCGCCTAAAGTGGGTGCCACCCAGACGATTTACATTTATCCAATTACTTATCAATTTTTGTAGCGATAATATTTTCAAAAAACATTATCGCTACTTCAAAAAATGTTTTCAAACCTCTACACAGCTAATATCATTCGCCTTTCCACCTTTGCGAATACCTCTTTTCCTGATTCACACAAAGGACAGCAGTAATTGCTTGGCAATGAGCCAAATAATGTCAATGCTTTGATGCCGTTTTCGGGTTCACCTATTTTTTCGTCATAGACAGTAAAGCATACATTGCACTGATAAATATATTCAACTTCTTCATTATCAATGCTTTCGTCGGCGGGTTCGTAGTAAGTAGGTAGGCTTTTCCCTTCTGCGTTTTTCAGTGCGTAGTATTTTTTGGAAAGTTTTTTTAACTGCTCGCCCAAGTGAAAGCGGAATAAATTTTTTTCAAAAAACCGCAATTTACGGCTGTTTGGATTAAAATCTTCAGCATACAAAATATCATAAAAAGCTATTAATGACAAACTTCCAATGCGAATTAATGGTTTCTTGCGAATCATTACCGAGCCAAAAAGTTCGGACTTGGGGTGGGTCTGTACCGCAAAAGCAAGCCCAAAAGTGCGTACATCATTGTTATTCAGAAAGGCAACAAGGTCTTGCTTGAGTTCCAGCCCCTCGTCGTTGTGGTCTTCCACCTGCCAGTTTAGCTCGTTGGCGGCGTGCCTCACGTTGATTTGGTGTTGTCCCAGCACCTTATCCCAAATTTTTCGTTCTTCCTGCTCTATACCTTTGATAATCAATGATTTCCAGTTAGTAACACAGATTTGTCCAATTTTAGTTTGTAGGCAAATCTCACAAATATCCAGCAAAAACTTAACAGAAAAAAACTCGTCGCGGCGGTAAATCCCAAGCCAAGTTTTGTCGCCATAGCGATTGAATCCCTCATAATAAGGCAAGGTAAAGGGCGGCAAGACCAACATTTCCAAGATGGGTTTGGTGATAAAATTTTCGCCTTTTTGCATGAGTTGATAAAGCAATTCCCCATCAACGTCCTCATTATTATAAAACAACGCCTTGTGTTTGAAGATGATAGCTTCTATCGCTTTGGAAACTCGCCCAATGTCATTGGTATAAATCAATTCTTTCCATTCAAAAATGACATTGGTTTTAGGAAAACGCACATACAAATACCAAAAATGGGTCGTATTGGAGGCTATCCAGTTCAAATTACCCGTAAAAAAAGGTGTAAAACTTTGTTTTTGACTACAAATATTGACTTTGAGTTGTGGACGATAATCAAAAAGGTCAAAAACATCTCCATACGCATTTTCATTGAGCCAAGTCCCTGCCTCAAATACGTCGGCGGCGGGATACGAGCTTACTATATTGGGGTAGAGTTCTATATCTTGCTCAAAATCAACCCCTAAACTTGTTAATTCTTTTTCTAATTTACCATTTTCTGTATTTGATGTATCCAGCAAAAGTTGTTGGCGAAGCCCAAAACGCGCGTACCAAATCCCCATCTGAAAGGCAGGTTGGAGGATTTGCCTCAGCTGACCTGGTGAAATTATCCCACCCACAAAGTTGATTTTCAGAATATCATTGCTTTTTTTCATATCCATTCTTTTGCTTTTTTCTGACCTCTAAGTTCCTCAAAACCAACTGTTTCATCTTTCTTTTCAGGTGCATTGATAAAGTAGGCAAACCGTTTGCGCGTTTCAGGATTTTCTACGGCTTCCTTCCACTCACATTTGTAGTTATTTATCAGTGTTTGCATTTCATTTTCTAATTGTGCGCCAATGCCCAGCACATCATCAACCACCACCGCGCGCAGGTACGTGATGCCACCTTCCATTTTATTCAGCCATGCGGCGGTGCGGGTCAGTGGGTCAGCCGTTTTGATATAAAACATCAAAAAACGGTCTATGTACCTGATACAGTCTTCTTTGCTTACGTCTGTGATGAGCAAATGCGCGTGCTGAGGCTTTGCGCCGCCGTTTCCGCATACGTATAGATTCCAGCCTTTTTCGGTAGCAATGATGCCAAAATCTTTGGACTGCGCCTCCGCACACTCGCGTATGCAGCCCGAAACGGCAGATTTGAGCTTGTGCGGTGCGCGCAAACCCTTGTAGCGGTTCTCGACTTCGATGGCAAATGTTACTGAGTCCTGTACGCCAAACCTGCACCAAGTAGAACCCACGCAACTTTTTACTGTTCGCAGTGCTTTTCCGTAGGCATGACCACTTTCGAAGCCTGCCGCTATCAATTCCTCCCAAATTTGGGGCAAGTCGTTCAGGTGTGCGCCAAACAAATCAATGCGTTGTCCGCCTGTGATTTTGGTGTAAAGCCCATATTTTTGTGCTACCTGACCTATCACGATGAGTTTTTCAGGCGTAATTTCTCCACCCGCGATGCGCGGAACTACCGAATAAGTACCGTTTTTCTGGATATTTGCCAAAAATCTATCGTTGGTATCTTGGATAGTAGGTTGTTTCAAAATCAAATCATTCCACAAACTTGCCAAAATAGAGGCAACCGCAGGCTTACAAACCTCACAACCATCTCCCTTTCCAAACATTGCCAAGACTTCGCCGTAGGTCTGTAAGTTATTGATTTTCACCAAATCATATAATTCTTGGCGTGTATGGTCAAAATGTTCGCACAATACATTGCGGATATACATTCCTTTTGCTTTCATTACGCCCTGAATCAAGTCCTTGACCAAGGGCTGACAACCGCCACAGCCTGTTCCTGCCTTCGTGCATTTTTTGATGGCTGAAAAGGTAGTTGCTCCTTGATGTTCTATCGCTTCGCAAATTTGCATTTTACTTACAGATTCGCATGAGCAAATAATTGCTTCTTCGGGCAAAGACATCACGCCTGCGCTTTCGTCTGCTTTTCCGCCACGCGCGCCCAGCAACAAATCTTCGGGATTGGGCGGCAAAATGGTGGCATTTTTTACTGCTTGCAAAAGCATATTGTACTGCTCTGCCTCACCAATCAAAATACCTCCCAAAAGGTTTTTGCCGTCTTCCGAAATATTTATTCTCTTGTAAATTCCTTTTGAATTGTCTTCGTAAATAATTGTTTTACAGTTAGTTGTGAAGCAATCTCCAAAGCTACCCACATCTACTCCTATCAGCTTGAGCTTGGTCGACATATCATAAGGCTTAAAGGATTTTGCACCACCCAGCAAGTTAGTTGCCAGCACTTCTGCCATTTCGTAACCAGGGGCAACTAAACCGTAAATCATCTGATGAACTAAGGCACATTCACCAATGGCAAAAATATGATTATCAGAGGTTTGCAAGTTTTCATTGACCAAAATTCCACCGCGCGGGTGTACGTCCAGCCCCGCTTTTTTAGCCAGCTCATCTCTGGGGCGAATCCCCGCCGAAATCACGAGCATATCCACTTCCAAAGCTGTTTCGTCCGTAAAACTCAGCCCCGATATGTGTCCATTCCCTTCTATTTTTCGTGTATTTTTATTCAAATGAATTTGCAACCCAATATTTTCTAACTTGTTTTTCAAGAGGTTAGCTCCTGCTTCATCTATTTGGCGTGGCATCAGTCGAGGCGCAAACTCAATCACGTGAGTTTCAGAAAGCCCCAAATCGAGTAGTGCCTTTGCCGCTTCTAACCCTAACAAACCGCCGCCAATGACTGCCCCTTTTCGCGCCTTGCGCGCATGGCTTTGCATCATTTCTAAGTCCTCAATGGTGCGATAGACAAACACGCCTTCTTTCTCAACGCCCTCAATAGCAGGCACAAAGGCGGACGAACCTGTTGCCAACACCAAGTAATCATAAGCCAACTCGATGCCATGATGCGAAAGAATTGTTTGGTTTTCCCTATTGATAGAAAGTATGGGGTCAGACAAATACAAGGCGATATTGTTTTCTGCATACCAATTCAGGGGCGCAAGTGTGAGGTCATCAGCTGTTTTTCCTGCAAAAAACTCGCTGAGATGCACGCGGTCGTAGGCTGGGCGAGGCTCTTCCCCAAAAACGCTGAGGTCAAAAAAATCTTTACCGTTTTTACTGATGAGTTTTTCGCAAAATTTGTAGCCAACCATGCCGTTGCCGACCACAATAATTTTCTTTTTGTTAGTTTTTGTCATAAAATATATGTGAGTAAGTAAGCACTGACAAAATAATTCCAGTTGTCTGACAATTTTTGTGGCAGACTGAGTTTCTACGAGTTCCCCCCGCTAAAGCGAGGGGTTAATCTAACCCCTCGCTTTAGCGGGGGGAACTTTCCACAAAAATTGTCAGAGTATCATAATTCCTTGCCAATATCTTGTAAAAATACTTAGTAATATTATTTCACTATTATTTTACAAATTTAATTTTTTAGGTTTAAAAAACAACTATAAAACCATATTTTTTATTGTATTTATAAAAAACAAGTTGTTTTTTTAACGTATTTATAAAAATAATAGCAATTTATTTGGAAAATTGGTTTTTTGCTTTAATCTTTACACTCACAAATTGACAAGTAAAATATTTTTTATTACTTAGTTAATTTACTTATACTATACTAACAAACAAGATTTCTGCGTATGATTTTTCCAACACTTACACTCGTAGGGGCGGGTCCAGGCGACCCAGAACTGCTCACCATCAAGGGCATGAAGGCTATTCAGTCCGCTTCAGCTATCCTGTATGACGATTTGGCAAATGTGGAATTGCTCAAATATGCCTCTGACACCGCCGTTTTGCTGAATGTAGGAAAAAAAGGCTGGTCAAAAACTTCCTGCTCGCAAGAGGCTATCCATGCACTGATTGTGGAGTATGCGTTTCGTTATGGTAATGTGGTGAGGCTCAAAGGAGGCGACCCATTTGTGTTTGGTCGTGGGCATGAGGAAATAGCGTATGCAGAACGGTTTGGTATCACCACCAACGTCATTCCAGGTATCAGTAGCGCGCTTGCCGTTCCCGAACTCCAAAAAATTCCACTTACCTCGCGAGGTGTTGCCGAAAGTTTTTGGGTGCTGACTGGGACTACGCGTTTTTACGAAATCTCTGATGACATCATGCGCGCCGCACAAACGAATACGACCATCGTTATCTTGATGGGAATGAAGAACTTAACGCAAATCACAGAAACTTTTAGGGTGCTGGGTAGGGAAAATACGCCAATCGCGGTGATTCAAAACGGCTCAACTCCTGATGAAAAATATGCCGTAGGTACTATCAATGACATTCTGGCAAAAGTAGAAGAAAAGCAACTCGGTAGCCCTGCCATTATTATTATAGGCGAGGTGGTGAGGCTTTCCCCTATTTTCGAGGAAGAGCAGGAAGCTATGATTAGTAAAATACAATACCAATATCAATAAAAAAACTCTCAACAGTCTGCCAACTATTGAGAGCAATAAATAAACCTTTTTAAACTAAAAAACTGAACAAATGTATAGGAAAAAACTGAATTTCAAACAATTTATTTTATTAATTCTTGTTGTGGCTTTGCCCATTACTTTAAAAGCACAATTAAGCCTCTCAGCGCAGCTTAGAACGCGGTCAGAGTATCGCAATGGGCAAGGCTCGCCCCTAAAACAAGGCGACTTGCCTTCGTTTTTTACCTCCCAGCGCACCCGTTTGATGGTTAATTATGCAGGTTATCGCCTCAAATTTGGGCTTATTGCTCAAGATGTACGCGTGTGGGGGCAGGACGCTTCTACCATTAACCGAAGCACGAACCAAGACTTCAACGGAATGATGCTACATGAGGCTTGGACGGAAATTAGCCTGATAGACACAGGGAAAACCATCAAGGATTTCTCACTCAAAATTGGGCGACAAGAATTGGTTTATGATGATGTGCGCCTACTTGGGAACTTGGACTGGTTACAGCAAGCGCGAAGACACGATTTGGCTTTACTTAAATTTGGACACAATGGCTGGACTGCTCATGTTGGGCTTGCTTTTAATCAAAACAAAGAACTCAAAACAGGAAGTGTTTTTAATGGTGTCCCTGTAGGCTATGCGGCAGGCACCAATGGGCTTGGCACAAATTATAAAACAATGGCTTTCTTGTACTTAGCAAAAAAAATTAAAACAGGTCATCTTTCTTTTCTTCTGCTAAATGATAATTTTAATAAGTATGTGATTAATCAAGGTAGTAAAACCTATGAAAATGGTGTTTGGGGACGCTTGACTTATGGACTCTATGCTAACTTTATGGTAAAAGAAAAACTAAACCTCACTACCGCTATTTATGCACAAAGTGGAAAAGACAAAGATGGCAAAGAACTTAACGCTTATATGTACTCTGCGCTTGGTATGTATGCTTTTAACAAAAAAATAAGTGCTGGAGCAGGCGTAGATTTCCTTTCTGGGAGCAATCCAAGCGCAAGCACGAACCATACTTTTGACCCACTTTATGGCACACCACACAAGTTTTGGGGATTGATGGATTACTTCTATGTAGCTGATGGATTTGGTAAAGGTGGGTTGGCAAACTATTACCTAAAAACACGCTACAAAGCGAACGAAAAATTTAACCTCACTTTGGATATACATCAGTTTAGCAGTGCTACTACCATCTTAGCCTCTGATAATAAAGAACTTAGCAAAAATCTGGGAATGGAAATAGATGTGGTAGGAACTTACCAACTCACCAAACATATTGGCTTTGAGGGTGGCTTCTGTATGTTTTTAGCAAAAGAATCGCTGAATACACAAAGTGTAAAAAATATTCCGAATGCTCAAAATAACAATACGTGGGGCTATTTGATGGTTAATATCCGTCCAGAGTTATTCACAACAACCATAAAAAAATAAATTTTAAACTACATTTTCAAACAAAACTTTTTTAAAATCATGTCAAACTTATCACAAAGACCACTTGACAAATTAAATATTTTTAGCATTGCAGGTGTACAAATGCGAACTTTTCACATCACTTGGCTGACCTTTTTCTTCTGCTTTTTTGGCTGGTTTGGGCTTGCGCCACTGATGCCTACGATTCGCGAAGATTTGGGGCTTACCAAAAGTCAAATTGGCAACATCATTATTGCCTCTGTTTCTGCGACCATTTTTGCTCGCCTCATTATTGGGAGGCTTTGCGATATTTGGGGTCCCCGACTTACCTACACAGTCTTATTAATTATTGGGTCTATTCCTGTTTTTTTGGTAGGGTTAGCAGACAGTTACCAGACGTTTTTGCTGTTTAGATTGGCAATTGGCGTGATAGGGGCATCTTTTGTCATCACCCAGTTCCATACTTCCATGATGTTTGCCTCCCACATCAAAGGCACAGCCAACGCCGTTGCGGGTGGTTGGGGCAACTTAGGCGGCGGTATTACCAATATGGTGATGCCCTTGATTTTTGCAGGTATTATAGGAATTGGTTACTCTAAATCAGAAGCATGGCGATTGGCAATGGTGATTCCTGCGTGCGCGCTGCTGGTGATGGCATTTTTATACTACAAATTCACCAAAGATACACCCCAAGGCAACTACGCAGACCTGAAAAAAGAAGCCAAAAAGGAAGAAAAAACGAGCATTATGCCTGTCTTGGCTGATTGGCGAGTGTGGGCGTTGGCTTTTGCATACTCAGTTTGCTTTGGCATGGAAATCACTTTTGACAATGTGGCGGCTTTGTATTTTGTTGATAATTTCAAATTAGACCAAGCTATGGCTGGATTTTTAGCAGGTATTTTTGGCTTTATGAACATTTTTGCTCGTGCAGTAGGCGGAATTGTAGCAGACAAGGTAGGTAACAAATACGGCATGAACGGCAAGGGCTGGCTCTTGGCGGGTGTGCTTGCCTTAGAAGGCATGGGACTCATCTTGTTTTCTATGTCAGGAAATTTAGAAATTGCGATTGTAGCAATGCTTTTTTTTGCTATGTTTTTGAAAATGGCAAACGGTGCTACTTATGCGATTGTACCATTCATAGACAAGAAAAATGTGGGCATGGTCAGTGGTATTGTGGGTGCAGGCGGTAACTTAGGTGGAATGTTGTTTGGGTTTCTATTCAAGTCAGAGTCAATTACTTATACAGATGCTTTTTTCTACATAGGCATTATTGTCGCAGTAGTTTCATTGCTTGTTTTCCTCACCAAGTTCGATAGAAAAAGCACCTTCAAAGGTGAGGCAGAGCTGGCAGTGGTTACTGTAAATCAATGATGAATAAGCAGTTATGAATTAATCGCAGAGGCGAACCGTACAAATATCTCATAATCTATATTTTTGCAATTTTGCGTATGAAAACCACTTGTTGTTATTGCGGCGTAGGCTGTGGCGTAGTTATCCACAAAGATAGGCAGGGGAAGCTCAGGATAGAGGGCGACAAGGAACACCCCGTCAATCGCGGAATGTTATGCTCCAAAGGCATGAACTTGCACTATACCGTCATGGACACTACAGACCGCTTGCTCTACCCCGAAATGCGGTACAACCGAAATTTGCCCCGCCAAAGAGTAAGCTGGGACGCTGCTTTTCAGCGCGCCGCCGCCGCTTTCAAGGCAATTATCGACAAATATGGGGCGGACTCAGTGGGCTTTTATGCGTCAGGGCAGTGCCTTACAGAGGAGTATTATGTGATTAATAAACTCATCAAGGGCTTCATTGGCTCAAATAACATAGACACCAATTCGCGACTCTGCATGAGTTCGGCAGTGGTGGGCTACAAAATGTCTTTGGGGGAGGATTCCGTTCCTGTTTGCTATGACGACATCGAGCTGTCAGACTGTTTGCTGGTTGCTGGTGCCAATCCTGCTTGGTGCCACCCCATTTTGTGGCGAAGGATAGAAGCACACAAAGCGGCAAATCCTCATGTAAAAATAATCGTTACTGACCCGCGCCAAACCCAATCTTGCAGCATCGCAGACTTACATTTGCAGCTTACCGCAGGAACAGACGTAGTTTTGCACCACGCCATTGGCAGGGCTTTGATAGAGCAAGGCGACATAGATGTAGATTTTATAAAAAACCATGCAGAAGGTTTTGAAAAATACAAAGACAATGTTTTTAAGCGTACTTTAGCGGAAGCCGCACAAATTTGTGGTATCGAGGAAAGCGACATCAGATTGGCAGCGAGCTACATCGGCAATGCCAAAGGCTTCCTGACGCTGTGGACAATGGGGCTAAACCAAAGCGTAATCGGTGTGAATAAAAACCTCAGCCTCATTAACTTAAACCTCATTACGGGGCATATTGGCAAGGCTGGTTCGGGGCCCTTTTCACTGACAGGGCAGCCCAATGCTATGGGCGGGCGCGAGGTGGGCGGCTTGGCAAACCTACTACCTGCTCACCGCAACTTGGCAGACCCACAACATCGCGCCGAAGTGCAGCAGTTTTGGGGAGGAACGCAAATTTCTGACAAAGTGGGCTTGACCGCAACCGAAATGTTTGACGCGCTCAACGAAGGAAAATTGAAAGCAATTTGGATTATCTGCACCAACCCTTTGGTGAGTTTGCCCGATGTTCGCGCCGCAGAAGAAGGACTAAAAAAAGCAAAATTAGTGATTGTCCAAGACATTTCTAATAAACCCGAAACCTTACAATACGCTGATATAGTGTTACCTGCGGCGGGTTGGGCAGAAAAAGAAGGGACAATGACCAATGCCGAACGCCGAATTTCTTACCTGCCCAAAATCAATGAACCTTTGGGAGAAGCACTGCCCGATGCCGAAATTATTTGTCGTTTTGCCAAAGCAATGGGCTTCAAAGGATTTGATTTCAAAAATGCAGAGGAAATTTACAAGGAACACGCCCAACTTACCAAAGGGACTACGATTGACGTGAGTGAACTGAATTACAGCATTTTAAAAAGAAAACTAACCGTACAGTGGCCTTACCTTCCCGAAGAAAACGACAGGGGAACGCCGCGACTTTTTACAGATAAAGTTTTTCATACGCCAAGTAAAAAGGCAGTTATTCACACCGTAAGTGATGAAAACGAATCTGAAAAACCTACGCCTGAGTTTCCTTTAATTTTAACGACAGGACGCGTGCGCGACCAGTGGCACACCATGAGCAAAACGGGCAAAGTCAATAAGTTAAACCAACACACCAGCGAGAGTTTTTTGGAAATTCACCCACAAAATGCCAAAGAGAGAAACCTCAAAACCAATGATGTGGCAGTGGTCAATACTCCTCGCGGGCAGGTGCGCGTGAAGGTAAATATTACAGAAAACATCAAAAAAGGCATGGTCTTCCTGCCCATGCACTGGGGTAAAATACTAAATAACGATTTGAACAGAGCTAATAACCTCACTAACAAACTTTTAGACCCCAAATCCAAAGAACCTGATTTTAAGTTTTGTGCGGTTCAAGTCAAAAAATACCACAAACCCAAGCAAAAAATCATCATCATTGGCGCAGGCGCGGCAGCATTTGGCTTTGTCAAATCGTATCGCGAACAAAACCAAACTGATGAAATAGAGGTATTTAGCAAGGAAATTTTCCCTTTTTATAATCGCGTAATGTTGCCCGACTACATCAGTGGGCATCAAAGTTGGGAGCAGTTGGTCAAAATGAAAATAGAGGAATTTGAGGCGCACAATATCAAGGTGAACTGCGGCGTAGGCATAGAACAAATCAATACTTCACAAAAAACGGTGCTGGACAGCGCGGGAAATTGGCATACTTACGATTTGCTAATTTTGGCGACAGGGAGTCGCGCCAACTTGCCCAAAGAAGTGCCCAAAATGAAAGGCATTTTCACCATGCGCGCCAGACAAGATGCTGATAATCTGCGTAATCACCTCGCCCCTAATGCACAGGTAGTCATAGCAGGTGGTGGCTTGCTTGGGCTGGAACTGGCGGATTCGCTACGCGTGATTGGCATGAAAGTTACAGTGGTCAATCGCATTTCTCGCCTGATGGACAGGCAGTTAGACCTGCTGGGAGGTCAATTATTAGAAGACGAATTAATAGAACGCGGCATCGAGATTTTTGCCAATGACGAAATCCAAAGTTTCAATGGAAACGGCAAAATCACAGGTGTCAAACTCAAAAGTGGGCAGATTTTGCCTTGCGCGGCATTGGTTTTTGCGATTGGTACGATTCCCAATATCGAGTTTATCAAAGAGGCGGGCATTGCTTGCAAACGTGGCGTGCTGGTCAATGAATATTTGCAAACCTCTGACCCTCATGTATTTGCAATGGGAGAAATAGCTGAGTTTAAGGGCGAAATCTATGGCATCACCGCCGCCGCCGAGCAGCAAGCAAGCATCTTAGCAAACTACCTGCGCGGCGACATCGCAGCATATTACAAAGGCTCGCTGTCCATGAATATTCTCAAAATGGACGGGCTACAACTCTGCTCACTTGGCATGATTAATACGCCTGAAAATGCTGATTATGAGGAGGTTGTTTTTATAGACAAGGCAAAATGTTATTACAAAAAATGTATTATCCACAAAGATAGATTGGTGGGGGCGATTCTGATTGGCGATAAATCTGAGTTTTTGGAGTTCAAAGACCTGATAAGCAATAAGATAGAGCTTTCTGAAAAACGCTTGGAATTGCTCAGGTCTGGGAAAAAAGCAGAGCCAATAATTGGCAGATTGGTTTGTGCGTGTAATAGCGTGGGCGAGGGAAATTTGGTAAATAAAATCAAGGAGGGTTGTACTGATTTTCAGCAACTTTGCCAAAGCTCAGGTGCAGGAACTGGTTGTGGAAGTTGCCGCTCGGAGGTCAGTGCCATCTTGGATAAAAACAGAGAAATTGTATCTTCTGAATTGATAATCAATGGTTTAAAAGTTTATCACTAAAAATAATAGTATTGTATGATATTTCTTGTGGAGAGATGAGTTCTCCCCCAGTTGCCACTGTGGGCATAAAGCGAGGAGGTATATTTCTTTAATACACTGATTATTAGCTTATAACACCCTCTTTTAAGAGGGTGAACTAATCTCTAAATATATTTTTACAAAAATTGTCAGAGAACCATAAATAGTATTAAAAAAAAATGTATTTCGAATTTGAAAAAGATTTTACGACAAGTTTGCGGTGTATCCCTATGCAGGTGCGCTTTCACTTGGACGCGTGTGGCATCAAACTCAAGCTGGAAGAGTGGTGCAAGTTTTCGCGGGTGGAAAAAGAAAATTTGGCAAATCTTCCCTGCCAAACTGCCTCAGAAACAAAGGCTTATCGCCAATATGTGATGGGGTTGGTAGAGAAATATACAGGCAAGCAAGCCACAGATTTGATGATAGATTTACAGCCGCTTTGGGCAGAAAGGGAAAACGTTCCTGCGCTTTTACAAGAAAAAGCAGGGGAACTAAACTTGGCTATTTCACTACAAAAATGGAATCAGTTGCTTGACTTGCAGCGTTTTGCGCTGATAAAATTGGCAAAAAGTGGGCATGAAAGCGTCAATTTCCCCAAAGCAATCAGTGAGTTTGGGATTTGATTTTTTATCATAAACATACGGTTGCCTGACATATTTTGTAGTAAATTTTATTTTGATGCTTTCGCCTTCCCCGTTGCACTGCGCCTCCAAAGTATGAGAAAATATAGGCTGTTTTCCCCCTTTGGAGGGGGTAAGGGGGAGGAGAGGGCGACCGTTGCTATGTGGGAAGCATAAGAAGTTCTATAAAAATTGTCAAAAAAAACAAATACACAAAGTTTTATCATTTATTCAGTATCAAAATTTGATGGAAAGTACAGCATTAAAACCAAACGCTTCTTGGCATTATGTATGCTATGTAGCTGATTTTCCGCAAGATGGCGGAACGTGCGCGTTGATTGATGGCAAGCAAATTGCTATTTTTAATTTTACGGCAAAAAACGAATGGTATGCCACACAAAATCTGTGTCCGCATCGCCAACAAATGGTGCTGGCGCGGGGAATGATAGGCACGCAAAATGGCGAACCCAAAGTGGCTTGTCCTTTTCATAAAAAAACGTATTCCCTCAAAACGGGGCTTTGCCTCAGCGGAGATGACTTTCAGATTCAGACGTATCCTGTAAAAATAGTCAATGGGAAGGTATATGTGATGGTTTAGCGAGTTTTGTATTTTATAAACCTGTTGGCAAGAGGCGTAAAGCCGTTGCTAACAGGTTTTGTAGATTTACAAAATATATTTGCTCAAATCTCTGTTTTTTACCAATTCGCTTAACCTGCCTTTCACCATTTCCTTGTTTACAACGAGTTTGGAGTTTGGCACAATCTTGTCGGGAATGTCAAATAGAAACTCGTTGAGTAGGTGGCTCATCACCGTATGTAGCCTGCGCGCACCAATATTTTCGACTTCGGCATTGATTTGGAAGGCGATTTCTGCAATTTCTTCTAATGAGTCGTCAGAAAAGGTCAAATCTACACCTTCTGCGCCAAGTAATGCCTGATATTGCTTGGTGAGTGCGTTTTTGGGTATTTTCAAAATCTTGTAAAAATCATCTTTGCTGAGGCTTTCCAATTCTACGCGAATAGGGAAACGACCTTGCAGTTCAGGTATCAAATCTGAGGGTTTCGATACGTGAAACGCACCCGCCGCCACAAATAAAATGTGGTCTGTATTGGTTACGCCGTACTTTGTATTGACGGCACTGCCCTCCACGATGGGCAACAAATCGCGTTGTACGCCCTCGCGACTTACATCTGCGCCACCACCGCCACTGCCTTTGCTTGACGCGATTTTATCGATTTCATCAATAAAGATAATTCCCGCATTTTCAGCTTTTTGAATCGCCAAAATTTTCACCTCGTCCATGTCAATCAGTTTGGAGGTTTCCTCGTCGAGCAGTATTTTTCGGGCATCAGCAATGGCAATTTTGCGTTTTTTACTGCGCTTGGGCATCATGCCGCTAATCATTTCCTGAATGTTCATCATAGAAATTTCGTCAATCGCGCCACCCACCACGCCCACATTGGAGGAAGGATTCGCATTTTCGACCTCTATTTCTATTTTGCGTTCTTCGAGTTCGCCATTGCGGAGTTTTTCGCGGAAGCGTTCGCGGGTTTTTTCGTTTAGTTCTATGTCCGCATTGCTGGCTGTGGAGGTTTCATAGTCCGCAGATTTGCTTTTGAGGGGCGGAATCAGTGCATCTAAAATAATATCTTCGACAATTGTAACCGCTTTGATTTTCACCTCTTCCTTTTTCTGGGCTTTTACCAAGCTCACCGATTGCTCCACCAAATCGCGCACCATGCTCTCTACATCACGCCCCACATAGCCCACTTCGGTAAATTTGGAGGCTTCGACCTTTATGAAAGGCGCATCAGCAATCTTTGCCAGGCGGCGCGCAATCTCTGTCTTGCCCACACCTGTCGCGCCAATCATCAAAATATTGTTGGGCATAATTTCTTTTTGCATATCAGACTGCACACTGAGCCTGCGCCAACGGTTGCGGAGAGCAATCGCCACATTGCGCTTTGCTTCGTGCTGACCTATAATGTATTTATCTAATTCTTCAACGATTTGGCGAGGAGTCAAGTATTTATTTTCTTCTAACATTTCGGGTTTTAATTACAATTTTTTTTGAGTATTAGTCATTTTAATTGCGCTAAGATAAATATTTCACCTGTTAAATAACAAGTCTTGACAGATTGTTTGAAAAAAATAAATCTAAAACCAAAATTTTTCGTTACCTTTATTGGTAGAATCCAGAAATTACCCTTTATTACAAATTTACCGTACCAATGAATTACCCCTCAAAAAAAATGGTGTACGTGATTTTTGTGCTTGCTTTTGGCTTTTCTTTTTTTGCCAACGCGCAAGACAAAAACGATATTCCTGAAAATCAGCAAGTAGCTATTGCTGAATCGAAGTCAATGGTCGAGAAATACGAGGCAAAAGACCCCAATCAGGCAACCCAATTCCTCAACAAAATTGCTTTTATCTACTGGGAATATGGGCATAACAAAGAAGCGATTGACTACTTTAAGTGGTCGCTTTCCATCAACGAAAATATTGGGAACAACAATGCCATCACCATGATAAACCACAACATTGGCTCGCTGTATTCCGATTTGGGCAACTTTGATGAGGCGTTGAGATATTATTATAAAACCTTAGAAATCAGAAAATTAAAAAAAGATAAGGAAGGAATTGCCTCTGCTTGGCTGACCATTGCAGACACTTATTCCAAGACCAAGCAATACGCAAAAGCCGTTGAAATATTAGAAAATGACGGACTCAAAGCAGTCAAAGAACTGGGCAATGAGGAACTGATACGCAACTGCTACGGTCGCCTGACCGAAAACTACGAGAAAATGGGCAATGCAGAGAAATCTATCCAATATTTTAAGTTTTTTACCATGCTCGACCAAAACCTACGCAAAGAAACCGAAGAAGAAAACCAGCGAAAGGTACTGGAAGCCCAACTCAAAACCAAACTCGCTGAGGCAGAGAGAATTGCCAAAGAAGGCGAACTGTTAAATCAGGAGAAAAAGTTAGTTGCCTCAGAAACCGAAGTCCAAAAGATGGCGCGACAGAGCAAAGAGCAACAAAAGCAATTAGTTATTTTCAAACAAAAACAAGACAACGAAAGGCTGGCGAAAGAAAAACTACAAAAAGAGATAGAACTGGACAAGGTGGTGCAGAGGTCGCTGATTGGCGGGCTGGCATTTGTGTTTCTCTTAGTTTTTATTGCCACGTATGCCTACCAGCAAAAAAAGAAAGCAGGCATCAAACTTTCCTTACAAAATGCTGAAATTACACATCAAAAAGAAGAAATCTTGACCCAACGCAACAGCATGGAAAAGCAAAGCCAAGAGCTTCAAAAAGCCTACCATGAAGCAAGCGAGGCAAATACGAAAATAAAGGGAAGTATTAACTACGCCCGCCGAATCCAAGACTCCATGCTACCCGACGAGGAAGCCCTGCAAGCCCTTATTCCTGAGAGTTTTATCTTGTTTAACCCGCGCGATATTGTGAGTGGAGATTATTATTGGTTTGCCGAAGCCGAAGATAAAAAGATTATTTTTACTGCCGCCGACTGTACGGGGCATGGCGTTCCTGGGGCATTGCTGACCATGATTGGCTTTAACCTGCTCAACGAAATCGTCCAAAACAGGCACATTACTGAGCCTCACCTCATTCTCAAAGACCTGCACAAGGGCGTGCGAAAGGCTCTCAAACAAGAGGAAACCGAAAACCGCGATGGCATGGATTTGGCTATCTGCACCTGGAAACCGCAGGAGAAAATACTGGAATATGCAGGGGCAAACAACCCGCTTATCATCATTCAAAACAATGAATTACAGTATTTTAAGGCAGATAAACACGCCATAGGCGGGGTGCAAAAGGAGCAAGAAAGGCTCTTTACCAAGCATGAAATCTTGATAGACCAGCATACGGCGGTTTATACCTTTTCTGATGGCTACCCTGACCAGTTTGGGGGTGAGAATGGAAAAAAGTTTGGAATAAAAGTCTTAAAAGAATTGCTTTTGGAAATTCACCAAAAACCAATGCGCGAACAAAAAGAAATCTTAGATGTTACCATGTATAAATGGAAAGGCTTGCACCACAAGCAGATTGACGATATTTTGATAATGGGAATGAAATTGGGGTGATAAAGCAATTTTTTTCTCCCCTTCCGATAAAAATTTTGACTATAAATATCTTTTTTATGAAAAAAAGTGTAACTTCCTGTGTATCTAAACTACCAAATATATTCCTAACTACTATTTAATTTTTTTTTAACTTAAACTACTCTGTATTATGAAACAACAAATACTTAGAAAATTTCTATGTATATTTTGCTTTCTTATCTGTGGTTTTGGGGCGTTTGCCCAGCAGACCAAGACGATAAGCGGCAAAGTAACCTCTCTGGAAGACGGCTCGCCCGTTCCAGGTGTCAATGTTCTTGTCAAAGGAACTACCAACGGTACTTCTACGGACACCGAAGGAAATTTTAAAATTACCATTAAACGAGCCGATAAGGTGCTGGTTTTCAGTGCTATTGGTTTTGGTAATCAAGAAGAGCAAATTGGGAATCGTTCTGTCGTCAATGTAGAACTCAAGCCAGACGTTACCTCACTGACTGAGGTAGTCGTCATTGGCTATGGAGAGCAAGACCGCAAAACACTGACCAGTTCGGTTTCTTCGGTTTCTTCCAAAGAAATCGCCAATATTCCGATGCCAAGTGCCGACCAGCTCATGCAGGGGCGCGCCGCAGGGGTACAGGTAAGTGCTAATTCTGGTACGCCAGGCGGCGGAATGACCGTTCGCGTACGCGGAACTACTTCCATCAATGCAGACAACAATCCTTTGTATGTGGTAGATGGAATCCCCATCTCCAACTCTCCGCTTGCCTCGCAGGGCGTGGGTGGGCAGGTCGTAAACCCAATGGCTGATATCAATCCTGCGGACATAGAATCTATGGAAATCCTCAAAGATGCCTCCGCCACAGCAATTTACGGAGCGCGTGCCGCTAACGGAGTTGTTATCATTACGACCAAGCGTGGCTCAAATGCCAAACCCAAAGTGAGCTTTGGTGCTTATTGGGGAAGTCAAAGCCTCTGGAAACAACCACAGGTGATTACAAGTGGACCCGAATTTGAACGATTGTCTAACGAAGCCGCCGTAAACAATGGTGGTCGCGCGCCTTTTGCCAACCCCGATGCCGCCGTAAGCACAGACTGGAACAAACTGATTTTTCAGACTGCCCCCGTTCGCAACTATGATGTTTCTGTCGCAGGTGGCGATACCAAAATTCGTTATTTGGTTTCTTTGAATAATTTTAAGCAAGAAGGCATCATTCGCCCTTCTGATTTTGGCAGAACTACGGCAAGGGTAAACTTGGATTTTGCCGTTACTGACAAGGTTAAGGTAGGTACAAGCCTGATGCTGGCACGCAGTATTCGCAATCGCGGACAAAATGACAACAATATTTATGGCGCGCTGGGTGCAGCATTTTTTAACCCTTCTAATATTCCTGTTTTTCAGCCTGATGGCTCTTATACCAAGTTTTCTATTTTTGAAAATCCTGTAACTGCAATTAACGAACAAGATTACAAAATGGTAACTAATCGTTTTTTGGGTAATATGTATGTAGATTATGAGATTGTAGAAGGACTGACTTTCCGCAGTAGCTGGAGCATGGATTATAGCAGTAACAAGGAAGATTTGTACTACAATACATTGATGATTCAAGGCGTTGCAACGCGTGGGCGTGGTATTTCAAGTGTTACAG
>JAAFJS010000054.1 GCA_013298985.1 Cytophagales bacterium | reverse complement strand
TCTGCGCCAATTCCCAATGCTTCTAAGTACCACCTATCGCCATTGTGTTGCGTTGCCAATTCTGCCCAAATTTCTGCGGCTTCGGGTGCTTTGTTATTTCTCAAAGCCAAAGAAACTTCACGCCTTACCTGTGGAGAAGCATCTTTGGTAAGTCCTTGATAAGTAGGCAATAAGTTCATTTTCAATTCTCTACCTGCTCGGATTGCGGTAATTTTCAAATCAGCATTTTCATTTTTCAGTGCTTCGTTTATGTAAGTTTCGCCCTTGCCTTTGATTTTAGAAAGTAGCCAGAGCGCACGAGCCTTCATGCGAGGGTTTGCGTCATTTTTCCACATATTCACAAGTGCAGTTTCCGCTTGCTCTTGCATTTCATTGAGTTTAGTCCAAGCCAAATAGCGAGTAGATGTATTTGGGCTTTTCAGTGCCTCCACCGCTTTTTCGGGTGTAGAAAGGTCAAAAGCAGGGACTTCGTATTTTTGTTTGTCAGCAACCGTAATTCTGTAAATACGCCCTCTGTCCAAGTCGCCTACTTGGTGTCCGCCCACGCCAGGGTCGTACCAATCCGCCACTATCAACGAACCATCGGGCGCAACGCACACGTCCGCAGGTCTAAACCATTGGTCTTTCGTGCCTTGCAACATATTAACCATCGTCGCTTTGTAGCCTGCGCCATCAGGAGTTGCGGGGTAAGCACGCACCACATTAGGTCCTGCATCACAGTGAATTACTTGATTTTGAAACTCTTGTGGTAATAAATCACCTTCATAAATTAGCAAACCTGTGGGAGAACCTGCGCCCGTTTGCAAGAGATTAGGCACGACACCAGGGTCGTTCAAATGCCAGTGGCGCAAAGGAATTTCTTTTTCCAAATTGGTGCGGCGTGCCTGCCAGCTTGCGCCTGTCATTTGGTCTTTGTATCCAAAGTTCCCGTATTCCATTACATAGTTGATTCTCACGCCTTTATTGCCGTCATCGTCATTGTCTGATTGCCAAAGTGTGCCGTAAGAATCCATGGCTACTTCATAATTATTGCGGAAATTATAACCTAAAACTTCTATATTTTTGCCATCTAAATCGCAACGGAACACCATTCCTTCTTGGTAAAGTTTGTTATCAGCGATAATCGGTCTGCCAAATTGGTCATTGATGACTACGCTATCCTTGTCCAAAAGTGCTTTTCCGTCATTTCCAAAGTTGAAATAGAGCTTGCCATCATGCCCAAAAGTAACAGCGTGAACGGCGTGGTCGTGCTGAAAACCACCATTTGTTTTGAATAAAATTTCTTTGGTGTCTGCCTTGTCATCTCCGTCAGTATCAGTGAGTACGAAGATATTAGGGCTACATGAAACGATAACTTTGTTGCCCAATACGCAGATTCCGAGTGCAGAATTTACGTCTGTGCCTTGGTAAAAAACTTTGGTTTCGTCCGAAACGCCATCACCATTTTTGTCTTCTAAAATGATAATTCGGTCGCCTTCGTCCTTTTTAGGATTGTTAGGATTGAGGTGCATACGGTAATTGTAGCCCTCACAAACCCAGATTCTACCTTTGGAATCCACATCTAAGTTTGTGGGATTCATCAGTTTAGGCTCGGCAGCAAAGAGTTGCGTAACTAAGCCTTCTTTGGTTTCCAAACCTGCCAAGGCATTGTCAGCGTGTCGCTTTTCTGCGTCAGAGAGTTTTTCATAGTCGACACTTGCTGTGGTCGCTTGTTTTTTATCGCCTCCACACGCCCACAGTAGCAGTGGCAAGGCAATTAAAGGGATTAACTTTTTCATATTTATTAATTATTATAGTTTAATTATTTGTTTGAGTCTGTTTGAGATGGTTCGTCGCTGCGATTGTTTGATGCTGTTATTTTTTTGCATTTTCATTCCAGATTTCTCATTCCAGATTAGGTGATTATTCCCAAAATTAATTGTTTTAAAATAAAGTTTAGAAAACGATTGCAGAAATTTATCATTCGCCTATTCCAAAGGTGGCGGATTGGCACGTAACTCGTTGGCAGAGAGGGTACTCATATTAAAAGCACGCCACTCATTTTTGACATATTTGAACCTACCAATACCCACATCTCCATTGGTGCGGAAGTTGTCCCACTGCGCGTTCAGGTCAAGCCAATAATCTGCACCCATGCTCAGTAGATATTTGGCAGTAGCTCTGTCGTCAGGTTTAGCATTATCATGGAGAATGAGGCGCGCCTGTATGGTAGTAAAAATGCCCCCAATGTCGTCTTTTTTGAGCAAAGAACGAAATGGAGTCCAGAAGTGGTAATTGTAGCCCTTGCCTGCGGTTACAGAGATAGAACCGCCTTCTTCTTTGCGGGCATCGCTTGGTTTATTGATATTATCGACAAAATCTTCGGTATAAAAAGCCCCGCCTACCGCAGTTGCAGATTGAAGCAAGTACCATTGCTGGTCTTTTTTGCTCAGGTAATAGGCTTTGATGTTTTTGATTTCGACTCGCGTATTGTTTGCTGGATTTTTCTCTGCTGCCTCGTAAAGCTGCCCCCAGGCGATAAAAGCAGCAAATTTTTCAGGATTATTGCCCATGCCTACACGTGGCTTGACCGCCCAATCGTAGCTACTTGGCACACCGCTTGGCTTTCCTTCGTGTGGAAGACTCATGTCGTCTATAATTTCCTGAATGGAGTTTATAGTGGCAGGGTTATTCCCTCCTTTTCCACAAGAAAAGAAAAATAAAATGACGATAAAAAACAAATGAATTATTTTCATTAGCAATAAAAAGGTTTGATATAGAAATATAGCAAAAAACATTGTATTTCAGCAAATTTTTTGAGGTAAAAAAAAATATTTTGTTTTTACTTTCGTTTTTATCTATATTTATACAAATTTTTAAACAAAACTTACTATACTATGGGTTTAGCCGAACGCAGGCGCATTGCCACAATTAAAGAAGAAGCAGATACTGCACAAAAACTGTTTAGCAGTACAATAAACACAGAAATTCCTCTTTTGTTTGATACGACTACCTTGCCCGAAGATGCGGGCGTATTGGACAGCTATGATTATTATAAAGATTACGTAATTCCTGCTATTATTCGCATTTTTAAGGACTTAACCAAAGATGAGTTGGGGAAAGAGGCTGTCAAATCTACCATCAAATCTATCAAAATCGTTAATACGAGCAAAAATGTAGATGACTCAGGCAAAAAAAGTGTGGCACTGACTGATGGGGAGTTACTCGTTACATTTGGTTTTTATCGTTTCTCAGATGCGGTCTGGGACGAAAATGAATTGAGGGGAAAAATTGAAAATATGTTATAAACCTACATCAATGACAGACTGGAACAAGATATTGAAAAGTGCTTCTATCCGTTCTTTCCGAGTGATGCTAAGTGAATTGGCTAATCTGAGGCAAAAAGAGGAGGCAGACAAACTCCCCATTGTTTCAGTTTGCTTACACAGTGGGCAAACTTTTGTGGGGAAGGTAGTGAAGGTAGAGCAAGGACACATGTACGATATGCTTATGCTTCATCAAGAACAACAAATAGACAGGTGGAATATAAAAAATCATATTATCTACCTGAATATGAATGAAATAGTTGGGGTGGTTTTTGAAGATGCAGACCAGAGTGATGTGTTTATTAATATTATTTCAGGGGGTAAGATTACGCGCCGTTCTGCGCTGGAGCCTGTTTCAAAGCTCAATTTTCAGCGATTTTTGCGCGACAAAAGTGTAAACTTCGCAACAGAAATCCATGAAAACTTTGCCATAGAAATTAGTCAGGAACTATTGGAGAGTAATACGGACTTTGCTGATTATCAGTATTATGCAGAGAAAATCACTTCTGTTTTAGAAGATTTGCTTCAAGATAAGATGGGCAAAGAGGCATTGCAATCCAATGTCAAAAAGTTAAAGATAGCAAGTGCCTCTGCTTTTTCAGTAAAATTAGAAGCAGGGACACTCATACTCTTTTTTGACGCTAACGAAGTAAATAAACAACTTATCTCCTTTCAAGCATTGAAAGATGCGATAGAAAAAACCTTGTAAGATTTCCTTTCTTGCGAAGAGTAAAACCCTCAAAATGAAAGTGTTATAAATCTGACATCATTAATATTGAGAAAAGAAAGAAAAAATGTAAAAACATTTTAAATCAATGTTTTTAATTTTTCTACCCAATCTTGGTAGGCTTCTTGGCTACGGTCTTTTTCATTGGCAATAGGTTCAATGGCTCTTGTTTGGTGTAAGCCCACAAAAGCCTCTGAAAATGAGCTATATACGCCAGCACCTACGCCCCCCGCACGCGCTGCACCCTGCGCGCCGTCAGTGTTGTAAAGTTCTACATTTGTGCCTGTAACTGTTGCGAAAGTTTGGGCAAAAATAGGGCTTAAAAACATATTGGCATCACCTGCGCGTACCGTTTTTGCCTGTACGTCAATGCCACGCATCACGTCAAATCCATAGCAAAGTGCGAAAACAATGCCTTCTTGGACGGCTCTTGCCAAGTGCGCTTTGGTGTGTACGTTGAACTGCAAACCAAAAATATTTCCACCTATCTCCTTGTTATTCAGCACTCTCTCTGCGCCATTCCCAAAAGGCAGCATACGCAAACCCTCTGAGCCAATCGGTACTGTGCTTGCTAATTCATTTATAGATTGATAAGAAACATTTTCAGCAAAAATATTTTTTCTTAACCATGAGTTCAAAATGCCTGTTCCATTGATACAGAGCAAGATACCAGCTTTGTGATTGACGTGCAAAAAGGTATTGACGCGGGACTGCTTATCATACTCAAAGCTATTGCTCACACCATAAACTACGCCCGAAGTCCCCGCGGTGGCAGCTACCTCGCCAGCATTTAATACATTGAGAGAGAAGGCGTTATTGGGTTGGTCGCCTGCACGATAGGCTATCCATGTACCCGCTTCCAAGCCCAGTTCCTCACTTGCGGCTTTGCTGAGTTGCGCTTGCTTGGCAAAAGTAGGGACTATTTGGGGGATTAAATTTCTGTCAATACCATAATAATCAAGCAAGAAATCGGCAGTCGTATTTTCTTTGAAATTCCATAACATTCCTTCGGACAAACCAGAAGCCGTTGTTTGTGCTTCACCACTCATTTTCAGGGCGATATAATCACCAGGAAGCATAAATTTATATATTTTTTCATACAGTTCAGGCTCGTTTTCCTGTACCCATTTTAGCTTTGAGGCGGTAAAATTGGCGGGAGAATTGAGTAAATTGGACAAGCATTTTTCCTGCCCTATCGCCTGAAAAGCTGCCTCACCTACCTGAACGGCGCGACTATCACACCAAATAATAGAGGGACGCAAGGGTTGCAAATTTTTATCTACCACCACCAATCCGTGCATTTGGTAAGAAATCCCAATAGATTTGATGTTTTGTTTTGCCACGCCAGCTTGGTTAAGCACTTTTTGCGTTGCTTCTTTCAAATATTTCCACCACATATCTGGGTGTTGCTCTGCCCAGCCTGCTTTGTGGGCTATCATTTCCATTTCCGTTTGAGGGGCAGTAGCCGAAGATTTTACCTTGCCCGTTGCGGCTTCCAGCAAAGTTGCTTTGACAGAAGAGCTACCAATATCATAGCCTAAGATATACATTGTCAATTATTTAAGCGTAGTTAATTATACATTTTAAGTAAAATTAGGCATTTGTAATTTGTTTTTGCAAACATCCTGATAATGTATTTTCAAAATAAATCTCAGAAAAGTATAATTGTATAAACATAAGAAATTATATTTAATTAAGAATCAAGGCATTTTATATTAATACGCCTTATTATCAATAGATTAGAAGTTAGTTTTTTGCTTTTACTAATCTCTCAAAATCCTTGTCTAACTCCTTTTTGTATTGCTCTAATGCTTTTTTTAGCCTTTCCTCATCATGATTTTTGGAGTTATCAAAATTTTTTCTTGCCAGTTGACGCTGCTCATATACTCTTACATCATACCAATTAGCCTTTTCTAAATTGTAATGAAAACAAGCAAGATAAGATTTATTAATTATCCCCAAGATAGGTAATCTTTGGGGAGCAGCCATTCGTATTTACATTTTCTCCATAGGGTTTCTATGCTGTTTAGAGGTGGACTGTAGGCTGTTAAGTAAAAGATTTCCACGCCTTTTTCTTGCCACGCTGATTTTTTATCCACAAAAGTAGCCCAATGATGAATCTTAGCATTATCTAAGACGATGACTGACCTTTTAGAAATCTTTTTAATATTCCTTTTGTTACAGAAACACCTACAAGACCGATTTCAAACCCCTACCTGCCTTTATCTTTAAGCCTTCAATTCCCAATAATTCCCAGCGGTTAAACCACTGATGCACTGTTTCCTTTCGCTTATTGAAAAGGGAAGCTATCTCAGGGATTGTTTTGCCTTGATGACTTAATGACTTAATAGAATCCCATGACAACGCTCCCGAAAATGGTGCTTGTCGCCTTGTGTGTAGCCTAATGAAACTGATGCTTGCTCAGATTTATTTAATCTGATGTATCGACACTGTCCTTTCATAGCACAAACCTACGAAATAAATATCAGAAAATTATAGCGATTATTTATAAGCAGGTACTTATTAGATGAAAAACACTTTAGTCCTGCACTAAAATTACCTCAATTCTCTTATTCATTTACACCATAATTCATTCCGTTTATTTTCTAAGTCTTACTAATCTTTTTTTAAAAGCTAAAAGAAGGGAAAAAATTTTGTAAATCCTCTTATCTATTGCTATTTTTGCAAAATTTTCAGTAATAAATTGTTGTGCTTTCAAATGTATGATGCTCAAAAGTTTACCTCCCGTAACAACGGTTGCCCCTACCCCCAGTTGCACTGCCTCTCCAAAGGGGGAAAAAGGCTGTTTCCCCCCTTTGGAGGGGGTAGGGGGAGGTTATCATACAATTAAAATAATAAACTGTTGCTGAAGTTTTGCAACTGTCGGCAAAGTTTTGCAACTGTCGGCAAAGTTTGGGTGTAAAAAAATTAATTCATTTTCGATATATAATTTTAAAGAATCATGTTTGAAAGTTTAAGTCAGAAATTAGATAAGGCTTTAAAGGTACTCAAAGGGCAAGGCTCGATTACAGAAATCAATGTTGCCACTACTGTCAAGGAGATTCGTCGCGCCTTGCTCGATGCGGACGTGAACTTCAAGGTTGCCAAAGAAATTACTGACGAAATCAGGGAAGAGGCGTTAGGAAGTAAGATTTTGATTTCAGTTTCGCCTCGCGAGATGTTCATCAAGATTGTCTATGACAAACTTACAGGGCTGATGGGCGGCGAAAAGCAGGATATTAATGTCAAAGGAGAGCCTGCGGTGATTCTGATTGCGGGCTTGAACGGTGCAGGTAAAACTACTTTTTCGGGCAAGCTGGCTAATTTCTTAAAAAGTCAGGGGCGACAAGTGATGCTGGCGGCGTGCGACGTGTATAGACCTGCGGCGATGGAGCAGTTGAAGGTGCTGGGCGCGCAAGTGGGCGTTGATGTTTATACCGAGATGGAAAGCAAAGATGCTATCCAGATTGCCCTCAATGCGATTCAGTATGCCAAGGCAAATCATAAAAAAATAGTGATTGTAGATACGGCGGGTCGCTTGGCGATTGACGAAGTGCTAATGACAGAAATTGCGGCACTGAAAAAAGCCGTAAATCCATCAGAAACACTTTTTGTGGTAGATGCTATGACGGGACAAGATGCCGTCAATACCGCACAGATTTTTAATGAACGCATTGATTATGATGGAGTTGTACTTACCAAATTAGATGGTGATTCGCGTGGTGGTGCGGCTCTTTCTATTCGCCAAACGGTCAATAAACCTATCAAGTTTATCGGGACGGGTGAGAAAATGGAAGCGATTGACTACTTCTACCCTGACCGTATGGCGCAGCGTATCTTGGGCATGGGCGATGTACTTTCCTTGGTGGAGAGGGCGCAACGTGCTTTTGATGAGGACGAAGCGAAAAGGATAGAGGCAAAAATTCGCAAAAACCAACTGGATTTTGATGATTTTCTTTCTCAGATTCAGCAGATTAAGCGCATGGGCAATCTCAAAGATTTGATTGCGATGGTGCCTGGCATGGGCAAGGCGTTGAAAGACATAGACATTGATGACGATTCCTTCAAGCCAATCGAGGCAATGATTTACTCGATGACCAAGCAGGAACGCGCAAAGCCCGAACTTATCAATAACAGCAGAAAACAGCGTATTGCCAAAGGTAGCGGCACCACGATTCAGCAGCTAAATAACTTAATTAAACAGTTTGACCAGATGCGTAAAATGATGAAGCAAATGAATCAAATCAATCCCGCCCAACTGCAAAAAATGAAGGCAAAGAAAAGATAGTGAAACATTGATTTTTCTTATTTTCTTGCATTTGTACTTATTTACTTGTTAATTAGGGTTTCGATAATCAGAAACCCTAATTTTTTTATGTCCAAAGCCCTTATTCACCAATATTACAACGAACTCCACCGAGCAAGGCAATTTAGTGGCTCTGCCAACGAAGAAACGCTTAAATCTGCTTTTGCAAACTTACTCAATGGGATAGCGCATACCAAAAACTTAGAACTGGTCAGAGAAGTGTATATCAAAAGCACCATTAGCACGCCCATTCGTCCTGATGGTATTTTGCGGAATATTTTGCAACTTGACTTTGGTTATTGGGAAAGCAAGGACACCAAAGATGACCTTTGGAAAGAAATAGAGGACAAGTTCAAAAAAGGTTATCCCAAAAACAACATTTTATTTGAGGACACACAAACCGCTATTCTTTTCCAAGAGGGCAAGCAAACCCAAATAGACATGGCTGATTCGGAGGCTTTGTTGGCTCTTTTACAAGCCTTTATCAATTACGAACGCCCCGAAGTAGGTGAGTTTAACAAGGCAATAGCCAGCTTTGGCGAGGATTTGCCTAAAATCATACAAACCTTGCGCGAAATGACAGACCAAGAGGCATCGCGCAGTGATAGTTATCGCCAAAAAAGAGATGATTTTTTGAGCCTTTGCAGGGATTCTATCAATCCAAATTTGGGCGTAGAAGATGTGCGAGAGATGCTCATTCAGCACATTTTGACGGAAGAAATTTTTGTTTCTATCTTTGACAATGCCGATTACCACAGAGAAAACAACATTGCCCAAACGCTGTACGAAGTAGAAAAGACCTTTTTTAGAGGGCAAACCAAGCAAAATTTGTTGGCTTCTATTCGCCCCTACTACAATACCATCAAGGCAAGGGCAAACGAAATGGTCAGCCATTCAGACAAACAACGGTTTTTGAAAATCATTTACGAGAATTTTTATAAGGTGTATAATCCCAAAAGTGCTGATAAACTGGGCATCGTCTATACGCCAAACGAAATAGTAAAATTTATGATAGAGGGGACAGAATACCTCTTAGAAAAGCACTTTGGGAAGACGCTGGGCGACAAAGGCGTAGAAATCCTTGACCCTTGCACAGGCACAGGCACTTACATTACTGAGCTAATCGAGCATATTCCTCCTCACCAACTGCCCTATAAATATGAGCATGAAATCCATGCCAACGAGATGGCTTTGCTTCCTTACTATGTGGCGAACCTGAATATAGAGGCGGTTTATCAGCAGAAAATGAATGATTATAAGGAGTTTAACAATCTTTGCTTTGTAGATACCTTAGATAATACCCAAGCCTTAGCCTACACAGGCAAGCAAAACGACCTTTTTGGGACAATTTCCTTGGCAAACGTAGAAAGGATTAAAAAACAAAATGAAAAAAAAATAAGTGTGATTATTGGCAATCCGCCATACAATGCCAAGCAAGAAAACTATAATTTGCAAAATGCTAATCGCCTCTACACAGATATAGACAAGCGAATCAAAGAAACGTACATCAAAGAAGGGACAGCACAAAATCAAATTGTGATTTATGATATGTACACGAGATTTTATCGCTGGGCAAGTGATAGGCTAAATCAAAATGGTATTTTAGCTTTTGTAACCAATCGTAGTTTTATTGATTCGAGGGCTTTTGATGGATTTAGAAAAGATGTAGTCAAAGATTTTTCAGAGATTTGGATATTAGATACCCAAAGTGATGTAAGAGCAAATCCGAAAATTGCTGGCACGACGCATAATGTTTTTGGCATACAAACGGGCATTTGCATTACTTTTTTAGTCAAAAAAGAAAAGGCAGAGGGCAAATGCCGTATTTTTTATTATACGCTAAACGATAAACAACGTAAAAAAGAAAAATTAGAATTTTTAATCTATAACAAATTTTCTACGATACCTTTTGAGCGCATCACCCCTGACGAAAAAGGAAACTGGATTAACCAAACTGATAATGACTTTGAAACATTCATTCCCATATTTCATAAAAATACCAATGAACGAATTTTTAACCTCTGTTTTAATGGTATTCAATCCAATCGCGACGAGTGGGTTTATGATTTGAATCCTAAGTTTTTACAAAAGAAAATCTCCTTTTTTATTGAGAAATACAATCAATCAGTAAAAAATGGAGAAAAAGATTTTTTAATAAAATGGACATACTCACTTGCAGATTATTTTAAGAGGAAAGAAAAAATAAAATTCAAAAAAGACCTCATCAGGAAAGAATTTTACAGACCTTTTTTCAAGTTATATCACTATTGCCAGAAGCAATTAAACCACAGACTTACCAAAAATCACTATGATGTTTGGGGGCAGGACTTAGACCAAGACAATATTATCATCAATTTTGCTGGACTTTCCTCCAAAGAGTTTGCCTGCATAGCCTTGAATGGACTTGTCAATATCCAATTTTATTTTAATAGTGTCAATGTGTCCCTCTACCGCTACGAAAATGGAGAAAGAAAAGACAATATTACGGATTGGGCGTTATCAGTTTTCAGTAAACACTACAACAGTAATCAGTTAGCAGTAAACAAGGAACAAAAAGAGGTTACTGATAACTGTTCACTGATAACTAAAATAGATATTTTCCACTACGTTTACGCCGTTCTGCACAATCCCAACTACCGCCAAAAATATGAGCAAAACTTGAAAAGAGATTTTCCACGTATCCCGCTTTACGAGGACTTTGGGAAGTGGGCAAGCTGGGGTAAAGCATTGATAGACTTGCATTTGAACTACGAAACCGCCTCTAATTATGAATTAGGAATTATAAATGAGGAATTAAAAAATATAAATGCAGTTCCCAAAGCTAAGTTGAAGGCAAACAAGGAGTTAGGCGAAATTTACATAGATGAAGTTACTATGCTAAAAGGTGTACCTGCGGAAGCGTGGGCATATCAGCTCGGCAATCGCGCTGCCATCGAGTGGATACTCGACCAATACAAAGAAAGCAAACCTTCTGACGCAGTTATAGCCGAAAAGTTCAATACATATTGCTTTGCAGACTATAAGGCGCAGGTGATTGATTTACTGCAAAAAGTCTGTACTGTTAGCGTAGAAACCATGAAGATAGTGAGGCAAATGTAACCAATCAGCTTCCAATTTCTTACTGAAACTGCTCTTTATGAATAAATTGCATGACATCATCTACCATCGCAGGCGAGCCTATTATCAGGGGTGCGCGCTGGTGAATATCGTGCGGCTCTATGTCCAAAATGCGGATTTTGCCGTTTGTGGCTTTGCCGCCTGCCTGCTCAATCACAAAAGCCAGAGAATTGCACTCATAAAGCAAACGCAACTTTCCATTAGGTGCTTTGGCTGTTGCAGGATAAAAGAAAATGCCGCCTTTGAGCAGATTGCGGTGAAAATCTGCCACTAACGAGCCTACATAGCGCGCGGTGTATTTTTGATTGCGGCAATATGTCAAATACGCCTTCGTACCTTCGGAAAAATCATTGTAATTTCCTTCGTTATACGAAAAAATATTGCCTAACTCCTTGACTTTCATATTGGGGTAAGACAAAATAAACTCGCCAATGGTATGGTCATAAGTAAATCCATTCACGCCAAACCCTGTCGTATAGGTCAAAATCATGGAACTTCCGTAGAGAATATATCCTCCTGCCACCTGATTTGCGCCTTTTTGGAGAACGTCCTCAACTGTAGGTGGCGTGCCTACGGGCGATTTGCGGCGATAAATAGAAAAAATAGTCCCAATCGGAATATTGGCATCAATATTAGACGAGCCGTCCAGTGGGTCCATCGCGACGATGTATCGGGAGTCGTGATTTCCTGTATCAATCATTTCATCGTTTTCCTCCGAAATAATGGCGCAGACCTCCTGCCCCTTGGTCAAAGCCCTGATAAAGCGCACATTAGCTACCACATCTAATTTTTGTTGGTCTTCTCCCTGTATGTTGCGCTCGCCTGCGGGACCTTCTATCCCTATCAGCCCCGACCCCATAATAGCCTTGTTTACCACCTTTGCCGCCAAGCCAATGTCGCGCAAAATCTGGGAAAGCTCGCCCTTCGCATACGGAAATTCCTGCTGGCGTTGGGAAATAAATCGGTCTAATGTAGTACCTATAGAGGCAACCAATTTGCGTAGGTCGTCTTTTACATCTTCTGTTGTCGTCATTTTCTTGTTGTTTATTGGTTTATTCACTTGCTATTTTTTCAAAAAATGCACTTAGTAATACGAATTAAATAAAGTAATCTTTTGGTTTTATTTGATAAGATAAATTAGGTAGTCCCTCATTAAATTGAATTCTATCCTATTCAAGCTCTTTTTTATCTATTTTCTCTCCAAATGGCTATTAGCCTAATAATAAACACCTCAAACATAGATTAAAAAAAGTCATTTTATTTAATTTATATTCCTTAGGTTTCCAATCTATCCAATCTATTTAGTACATAGTTATTATAATTCCTCTATTGATTTTCCTACCAAATAATCTATGATGCTGAACATTTTTTTCTTCAAATTATTGGAGGCAATCGCCAAGTTTTCGATAAATTCTTCTTCCACAGCTTGGTCATTATCAATCAAATCGGTGATAGATTTGACTGCCATGAAGGGAATGTGGTAGAGGTGCGCTATCCACGCGATGGCGGCGGCTTCCATTTCCTTGACCACAGGCGTTTCGATATTGATAATTGCCAAATCAGTTGGCGTGATGTCCAGCGAATTACCTGTAGAAACATTTGCCAACTTCATGTCCAGTACATTCGCCAATTTGGACGCATTGATGCAGGGATAGTTCCCCATGCCGTATTTGTCAAACCCAGGAAGTGGGATACGGCGGTCGTGATACCTAATATAGCGATTGCTCACATAGACATCGCCAATTTCGCTTCCTCTTTGGGCAAAACCGCCTGCTGTGCCTGCGTTGATAATTAAATCGGGCTTGAAATGCTGCACCGCCAAAAATGCCGCTAAGGTAGCAGGCTGGGTAGCTACACTGTCCAACTGGAAATCTCGGTCGCGCCCGTTGAGTATAATGGTAATATCAATACCTTCTTTGTCAATGTGATACGCCTCCATGGGCAGCTCTACGTCAAATATTTTGGGCAATTTGTGGAAACTATATTCTTCTATCAGTGGCTGCGCTTCTTGCTTCATTGCCATGATAATAACCACTCTTTCAATAGGTTTCATCTAAGATTAGGAATTAATTAGGTTAAAAAAAGACAAAAGAGGGCTTAGTTCAGAAAAGAAAAACAAATGTATAGGTAAATCTGCATATTTCAAAGAGAGTAAAAATTATTTTTGCATTTTTTCTACTAAACATTTCAAAATCAAACTTTTAAAATCACTTTCATTTTCTAAAAAACAAACTTCTATTGGCAAATAATACACTGGAATATCTGCTAATAAAGCCTCAAACTCTACCAGTTTCACGCTGTCTTTTTCCGTAGTCAGTATCGCGCAAGGTTGCGCTTGATTGAGTTCTTTGAAAGTTACAATGATTTGATTAACAGTGCTTTCTGTATAAGCAAAATGGTCAGCGAACTCAAAATGTTGCAGGATTTGGAACTTCTCTTTCAAGTAATTCAGCAAGGAAGTTGTGTTTGCGATACCTGTCAATAGTATAATTTTGGGATTTGAAGTTTGAAAACTATTTTCTACGGTCTGGTTTTGTGCTGACATTTTTTTTATCTCACCATACTTTAATCCTGTAAAAAAAATAGGTGTATTGGGCTTTGCATACCGCAAAATTTGTTTTTTAATTTCCTCTTTTTCAGCAGTTTGCAAGTTTTCTGGACATTTACTAACTATGATGATGTCTGCTCGCTTTGCGCCTG
Organism: Cytophagales bacterium; assembly: GCA_013298985.1. Classification (GTDB taxonomy): domain Bacteria; phylum Bacteroidota; class Bacteroidia; order Cytophagales; family Thermoflexibacteraceae; genus Thermoflexibacter. Next base: position 12,960 of record JAAFJS010000054.1, on the reverse strand, counting down.
CCCTGCGCTCGCGTAGCCTGCCCATAGGTAAGGCAAAATCAGTATAAAATGGTCTATAATAATCAGAGAGTAAAAGATTGAGATGGCGAATGACGGCGCGATGCTGATACGCATCATCTAAGATAATCGCTTCTGTATGAGGCTGATATGCTAAAATTTGAGGAATAGCTTTCGCACGCTTTTCCCCTACCGCAACAGTAATTTGCTTACCAAATTTGCTAAAAATTTGCATAGGTTCATCGCCAATGGTTTGTGGATTAATTTTTTGCGCTCCGTCTTTACTTTCTTTATTTGCTATAATTACGCCTTTGGTTTTCCTGCCATAGCCCCTGCTTAACATCGCGACTGACTGATTATCAGCCAATAACTGTATCAAATACTCGACATGGGGCGTTTTTCCAGTACCGCCCACTGTCAGGTTGCCTACTGAAATGATGTGTGGAATAAATGCCTTGCTTTCAAAAATTTGGTGGTCATACAAAAAATTTCGCACGCATGTAACTAAATCATAAAGTAAAGCAAAGGGGAATAAAAAAAATTTCAACATTTTATCAATAAATATTTTATTTTTCAATAATTGTTTTTATTTTTAGAAGAAATTAAAGTTAAAACGAAATTTAAAAAAAATGCTCGAATCTTTTTCAGATTATTTGCAATACCAAAAGCGCAGTAGCAAGCACACGCTGACCGCCTATATGACTGATTTGGCGCAATTTGAGGAATTTTATGAAAAACTTTGCTTAGAAGATGGGTTGCGTTTAGAAGAAATTACCTTAGACAAAGTTACACTCCAAGATGTGCGCTGTTGGGTGATTTCGCTGGTCGAGCAAAAAGAAGACGGCACAAAGCTAAACAACAAATCGGTCAATCGGAAACTTTCTGCCCTCAAAGCGTTTTACAATTTTTTGGAAAAGAAAGGTGTTATAGAAAAAAATCCTGTTAATAAGATGAAAAGGCTGAAAATTAGCAAGAACCTTCCGCTTTTTGTGGTTGAGAATGGCATGGAAAAACTGCTGGAAGAAGTCCCTTTCGAAGACGGATTTGAGGGCGTGCGCGACAAGCTCATCATCGAACTACTTTACGGAACAGGGATTCGACTTTCGGAACTTTTAGGGCTGAAAATCAGCGATATAAACCTCCACAAACAAACTATCAACGTACTGGGCAAGCGAAACAAAGAAAGAATTATTCCGATTCATGCCGTTTTATTTGATTTTCTTAAAAATTATTTGCAACTTAAAGGCATTGTAGAGGGTATGACTTCGGACGATTATTTGATTACAACAGCAAGTGGAGAGCAGGGGTATCCGATGCTGATTTGGCGGATTGTCCGCAAGATGCTCGACCAAGTGAGTACGATTGAAAGGCGAAGTCCGCACGTGCTGAGGCATACTTTTGCTACGCACCTGCTCGACAATGGGGCTGACCTCAATGCCATCAAAGATTTGCTCGGACACAGTACGCTTGCCTCTACACAGGTTTATACGCACAATTCGGTGGAAAAACTAAAAAAAGTTTTTGAAAAAGCACACCCCAAAGCATGAAATTATGAAAAACACTTTTATCTTGCAACATAAACTTAATGTAAACCGTATGTTAAAGAATCATGAACTGCGGTTAGACTGACCTCAAATTTTTTCATTTTTCACATTAAATTTTAATGTTATGAAACTTCAAATTCATTCCGTTCACTTCGACGCTGACAAAAAGCTGTTGGACTTTATCGAGAAAAGAGTAGCTAAATTAGAAACTTTTTTTGACCGAATCACAGGTGGTGAGGTTTACCTCCGATTGGAAAAGGGCGAACACAGCAGGGAAAATAAAACGGTGGAAATCAAGCTGTTTATCCCTAATAACAATCTTTTTGTCAAAGAAAAAGGGCTAAGTTTCGAGGCGGCTACTGATGAGGCTGTGGAGGCACTAAAAAAGCAAGTAAGTAAACATAAGACAAAAATGAGGGAAAAACACCCCGCCGAAGCCGAAACTACCAATGAGGAAACTGAGGACGATTTATTGGCAGAAACTGAATAAAAATGAAATAAATTAAAAACAAAACGGACGTTGCAGAAAATAGCAACGTCCGTTTTTTGTTTTTTGATAAACTTGTTTTTTACCTATTGAGGCAGTAATTTTAGCACACAGATAATGCAGATTTTACGAATAAAATACTGATTTTTAATCTGTAAATATTCTTTTGAAAAAATATCGCTTTACAATACCAGAAACTGTTTCAGGTAATTTCTGCTGGTGAGGATAGCCTTGTGTACGTCCTCGATGGAGGATTCGTATGCCTTGTCCTCTACCTCGATGCAGACGGCACCTCGATAGCGCACTGAGGTAAGCGCAGAAAAAAAGTCGCGCCAGCGCACATCTCCCAGCCCAGGCAGCTTAGGGGAATGATATTCCAGCGGTGTTCCCATAATTCCTACGCGATTTAGTTTGTTTTTATAGAGTTTTGCATCTTTGAGGTGAATATGGTGCAGGCGGTCTTTGTAGTCATAAATTGGCTGCACCTCGTCCATCATCTGCCAAATCAGGTGAGAAGGGTCATAGTTCAAGCCCAACATCGGCGAGGGAATTATCTCGAATAGCTTGTCCCAGATGGCGGGCGTAGTCGCTAAGTTTTTGCCGCCAGGCCACTCGTCATTGGTAAAAAGCATGGGGCAGTTTTCGATGCCTATCTTCACATTGCACTCCTCTGCTACCTTGACGATTGGCTTCCAGCAATACTCAAACAAATAAAGATTTTCTACTACATTTTTCTCAGGATTTCGCCCAATGAACGTATTAATGACAGGAATCTCTAACTTCGCTGCCGCCCTGATGAGCTTTTTGATATGCTCAATGTAAAATTCGGATTTTTCCTTGTCAGGGTCAAGCGGATTGGGATAATAACCCAGCCCAGAGATATAGATATTGTTCTTTTTGAGTATTTTATGAATATTTTTGATTTGTTTGTCGCCCAAGTTATCGATGTCTATGTGCGTAACGCCTGCGTAACGGCGTTTATCTGAGTTATCAGAAGGCCAGCACATCATTTCCACACAAGCAAACTGATGTTTTGCGGCAAACTCGACCACTTCTTCGAAGCTGTTATCGGCTAAAATTGCACTTACAAAGCCAAGATTTAACATAAGCATTAAAAAAGGTTTGATGGTTTGAAATCATTTTGAAAAATTGAAATTAGAAAAGTTTTAGCTTATTTTTGGCTTTTATACTCAAAAAAACTTTGCAGGACTGATAAATGAGCTATTCAATAGACAATGCTGAAAAATAATGCTGAAAAAATATCAAAAACTTATTAAATCACTACATCAAAAAAAAAATCGGTCAGCCGAAAACCTTTTTTTGGTAGAAGGGGAAAAAAGTGTATTAGAACTGCTTTCCGCGCAGCCGCACTTTAACACCATAAAACCCGAAGCACTTTTTTATACTGAAAAATTTGCTCAAGAACACCAGCAGTCATTGGCTATACTTCATCAGCAAGTTGCTTATTATGAATTAGTTAAACAAGATACATTGGAAAGTGTAGGCACACTACAAACTAACGACAGCGCATTGGTCATTGCCCACCTTCCCGCCAATAGCCCACTAAAAGTCGAGGGCGAGATGCTTCTTGCTTTGGCTGATATTCGCGACCCTGGTAATTTAGGAACGATTATTCGAATTGCAGATTGGTATGGCATCAGAAAACTCATCTGTTCGGAAACGACGACCGATTTTTACAGCCCCAAAGTGATTTCTGCCTCGATGGGTTCGTTCCTGCGCGTCAAAGCGTATTACTGTTCATTAGAAAATTATCTGGCAAGTAACTCAAAAACACCTATTTATGGTGCTTTTTTAAATGGAAAAAATATTTATGAGCAGTCATTTGGCAAGTCAGGCATTATCGTCATTGGCAATGAGTCAGCAGGGATTCCTGAAAATTTGGCGCAGTTTATCCCGCACAAGATTACAATTCCACGCGTAGGGCAGGCAGAATCACTCAATGCCGCCATCGCGACGGCTGTGATTTGCGATAATTGGCGAAGAGGAAATAGTTGAAATGGGGCATTTTCAGTGATTTAGTCAATCATTAGCCTTTTTTCCAAGATTTCCTTAAATTTGCGTAAAATAGCGATAATTTTGAGCAAGCTATCTCTGTCAGTTGCCTCATAGGTATTAGAAACGCAATAATCCTTGCCTTCCATAACTACAAAAGTCCACTGCTTTCCAATCACCTCTATCCCATAAAGTGGTTTGCTGTGCTTATTTTTGACTTGGGCTATCAGAAAAGCCTCTATAAGTTGCGCCATAGAGTCCCCTGATGGATTTTTATTAGGTTTATATTCCTGAAAATGAAAATAAGGTGTTTTGAATACATCAAGCAAGCCTTTGGCTATCATAAAATCAGACTTGACGGTGAGTTTTTTGCCTTCTACAGTAGCAGAAATAGTTTTATCAAAGTAGGTAACAATATTTTTGCCCGAAACCAAATAGCCCAACTCAATGATATAGGTGAGAAATTTCATTTTCAAATCCTCCTCACTCCAGCCAATAATATTATTTTGTGCTTCTCTCAATTTTTTGTCAAAAATAGCTTGCTCTATCACATCAAAAACAGGCATATCTACATCAAGCCATTCTTGCATGAGTGCGGTTTGATATTCAGCAATGCGGTTTAAATTAAATGTCAAAATCAAGTCAGCTTCTTTGTATTGCTTGCCTCTTGGCTCGTCTTCCTCGCCTATGTATCTTTTTCTCTTTGCCATATATTGTCATTTTATTTACTCAAATTTAGGGAAATTTCTTTAAAAATACAAAGCCTCAATTGTTTTATTGCTCAAATAGCATTTCAGCACGCTACACCAGTTGCTTATTTCTGAATTGGGCTATTCCGCAAAACCGTAACGGTTCATGCTCCCTCAATCAATAAATACAACCTCTTTGAAATCAAAAACGCGTTTCCCTGTGGCAGTTTGTATCACCAAACGTCCATTAGTCTCTACATCAATGATTTGTCCCTCAAAAAAATTGCCTGCTGCATCTTGATAGATATGCACCTCTTCGCGCCAATACAATAAGCTAAGATAATCTTCTTTCAATTTTTTATATTGTTGATTTTTTAACTTCAAATAATTGATTTCCAACTGGTCTAAAATTTTTTCTAATACATCTGCCAATATAAACTCAGTTTCAAAAATATTTTTTAGCGAAGTCGCGCGCGGGTGTGTAAACTGCACTTGGTTAATATTGATGCCGATTCCTACCACCGAGTTTTTTAGATTTGTACTTTCTATGGTATTTTCTATCAGTACATATTGATACCGATTCCCACCACCGAATTTTTGAGGTTTGTACTTTCTATGGTATTTTCTATCAGTACACCGCCAAGTTTGAAATCTTGGAAATAAATATCGTTTGACCACTTGAGCTTTAACTGGTCTGATTTATCAGATGAATTGCTTCGATTTCCCTCAAAAAAATAGCGCAACCCGCGTATGATTCCCAGCGCAACTGCCATGTTAAAATAAAATTGTTGGCTTGCAGGCAAAAAATTTGGTTTTAAAACAATAGAAAAGGTTAAGTTTGCGCCAGCTTCTGCTTCCCAGCTATTGCCGCGCTGCCCTCTGCCATTCGTTTGGTGGGCAGCAATGACGACCGTTCCCTCGTCAAGATGTGGCAAAAGTTCTGCCGCGATGTCATTAGTAGAATGACAAGATGGCAGGTAGATAAATTTTTTACCAATAAAGTTTGTATTGGCTGGAATTTTATACAGTTTTTCTTGCAAAGTTTTTTAAATTTGTATTTTCACATCAAAAGTAAAATATTTGGGACTAAAACACAAAATATGGTAGAAACAAAAGTACGCACAAAATCAGCTATTCATTCAGAAAAGCTATGTAGAATCGTGGTAGAAGGAATGCAAGAAAAGAAAGCACTGGATATTGTAGTGCTTGACTTGCGGGAAATCAAAGGGGCAATAGCCGATTTCTTTGTAATATGCTCAGGTAATTCGGACACTCAGGTCGAGGCATTGATGGGTTCGGTAGCCGAACAGGTCTATAAAACGATTGGCGAAGATGTCTGGCACAAGGAAGGGGCAATGAATAGGGAATGGATTTTGTTAGATTTTGTTGATGTGGTCGCACATATTTTCAAAAAGGACAGACGAAAGTTCTACGGATTGGAAGAATTGTGGGGTGATGCCAACATCTCTTTTGTGAATGAATAAATAGAAATGCTTAGTTTGTAATGGTTTGATGAGTTTTTTTTAATAAACAAATAACATCAGACTAAAAAAGATAGGAAACCAAAAATATAAAAACACGAAACACGTTAGGAAAATGTCAGAAAATCAGGATAATAAGAAAAATATGTTGCCAAGACCTTCCCAGAAAAACAACTATCAAATTTGGTTGCTTATCGCGCTGATACTGTTTATCATAGGCTTGACTTATTTCAATAGAAATGTGGGTGCAGCAGAAATCAATCAAAATAAATTTGAGAGAATGCTTGCGATTGGTGATGTGAAGGAGATTGTGATTGTCAATGACCGTATCGTGGAAGTAACCCTTACCACAGAGGCAATGAAAAAGCCTGAGTACCAGCAAGAAATAGGTCAGCGCAACAACTCCCCTTTCCCTAATAGCACTACACAAATGCCGCAGTTCAAGTTTTATGTTTCTTCTGCGGAAGTTTTCAAAGCGGACTTAGAAAAACTCCAAAAAGATGCACCTGTGGAAAATCGCGTGCCTTGGCGTTTAGAAACGCGCACTGATTTCAATAGTTGGTTTTTCAGTTGGGGGTTCCTCATTGTCCTCGTTTTTGGGTTCTATTTCTTGATGCGCCGCATGACTGGTGGAGGACCTGGTGGGCAAATATTCAACATTGGTCGTTCCAGAGCTACCCTTTTTGATAGCGAAAGCAAAATCAAAATCACATTTGCTGATGTAGCGGGCTTGGACGAAGCCAAAGAAGAAGTAGAAGAAGTGGTAGATTTCTTAAAAAATCCTTCAAAATATACCAATCTGGGCGGAAAAATCCCCAAAGGGGTACTTTTGGTAGGACCTCCTGGAACGGGTAAAACCTTGCTGGCGAAAGCAGTAGCAGGCGAATCTGGCGTTCCGTTTTTTAGCTTGTCAGGCTCAGATTTCGTAGAAATGTTTGTGGGTGTGGGCGCAGCACGTGTACGTGATTTGTTCAAACAAGCCAAAGAAAAAGCACCTTGTATTGTGTTTATTGACGAAATTGATGCCATTGGTCGTTCCAGAGGCAGAGGGCAAGTACCTGGCTCTAATGACGAACGCGAAAATACATTGAACTCTCTATTGGTCGAGATGGACGGATTTGGGACGGATTCAGGCGTTATCATCATGGCGGCAACGAATCGCCCAGATGTATTGGACAGTGCATTAATGCGTCCAGGTCGTTTCGATAGACAAATCAGCATCGATAAGCCCGATATTAATGGCAGAGATGCTATTTTCAAAGTGCATTTGAAACCATTAAAATTAGATGCAAGCGTAGATATCAAGAAATTAGCCGCGCAAACACCAGGGTTTGCAGGAGCAGAAATCGCCAATGTTTGCAACGAGGCGGCACTGATTGCGGCTCGTCGTGACAAAAAGAAAATAGATATGCAGGATTTCCAAGACGCGATTGACAGAGTAATTGGCGGTTTGGAAAAGAAAAACAAAATTATTTCTCCCGAAGAAAAGAAAATCGTTGCTTACCATGAATCTGGTCATGCCATTGCGGGCTGGTTCTTGGAACACGCTAATCCACTCGTGAAGGTAAGTATCGTGCCAAGAGGCGTAGCGGCTTTGGGATATGCCCAATATCTACCCAAGGAGCAGTTTTTATATACTGCGGAAATGCTCATGGACGAGATGTGTATGACTTTGGGCGGAAGAGCCGCAGAAGACATCATTTTTGGGAAGGTTTCCACAGGCGCACTCAGTGATTTGGAACACATTACCAAGATGGCGTACAGCATGGTGAGTATCTACGGCATGAACGATAAAATCGGCAACGTTTCTTTTTATGATTCTAAGCGGTCTGACTATATGTTTGATAAGCCATACTCAGATGCTACCGCAGAACTGATTGATAAAGAGGTGAAATTACTGATTCAAGAAGCATACGTACGCACTAAAAATTTATTGACAGACAAAAAAGCCGAGCTGGAAATACTGGCAAAGGAACTGTTAGAAAAAGAAATCTTATTCCAATCTGACCTCGAACGATTGATAGGAAAGCGTCCTTTTGAGCATCTGACTACTTATCAGGCTTACACCAATGGCAAAGCCGCAAAAGATGCTGAAAAAGAGATAGTTGTAGAAGAGAAAGAAACAGAAATTGAGAAATAACAAAGGAAACTAATTTTCACATCACAAAAAAGGATTGAAAAATTTTGACTGAATCCTTTTTTGTTTAGAAAAAATAATTACCTTTGCACCTTAATTAGCTCCTATAGCTCAATTGGATAGAGCGTCACACTACGGATGTGAAGGTTGCAGGTTCGACTCCTGCTAGGTGCATCAAAGTATAACTTATTGAAAATCCAATAATTATAAAAAGCGAATAACATAGCTGTTATTCGCTTTTTTATTTGTACTATACTTTAAAAATAGTAAGTAGCTGTACAAAATTAGTTTGTATTATAATTATTGCACAAAGTATTGATTATAAGTTAATTGTATTAATTCATAATTTATAACTCATAATTACTTAATGCCTCAAAATATTACCCAAACAACTCCTCAATCGTCATGGGAGGCACTAAATGAATGGTGTGAATCCCTACTTTTTTAGAGGCGATGGCATTTTTCATATTATCGTCAATGAAAAGCGTTTCCGCGGGGTTCAGCTTATGATTATCGACTAACTTCCTGTAAATGCTCAAGTTAGGCTTGCGGTCATTCATCTCAAAAGAGTAATAGACATGGTGGAAAAGTGCCGCAAAATTTTTCATGCCTGATTGTGCGCTAAAAATCTGCTCGAACGCGTCGCGATGGATTTCGTTGGTGTTGCTCAGTAGTATAAGTTGATGTGTACCTGCCAGCTTTTTGAGCAAATCTATGCGTACTTGCGGAATATCGCCCAAAATTTGATTCCACGCGTGGTCAATTTGGGCATCACTCGCCTTGATTTTAAGGGTTTCACGCATCATATCTCTAAAAGCAGGAATGGAAATTTTACCCGTTTCGAAGTGTTCTAAAATAGCAAAAGAATAGGAAATGGGTTGGTAGAGTGCATAAAACTCAGCATCAGAGAGGCTACTCAGTTTGCGAAAAGCCTCTACTGTGGCTTTTTCGTGTAGGTTTATAATCACCCCGCCCAAGTCAAAAATCAATGTTTTATATTTGTGTAGTAACATTTTTGTAGCTATGTTTGATAAGTTGGTAAGGTAGCGTATAAATTGGGTATTTGTATTTTTAGGATTGTCCCTTCGCCATATTTGCTTTGGATTTCTATATTGCCTTTCAGTCTTTCCAATGATTGCTTAACGATATAAAGCCCTAATCCTGAGCCATCTGACTTTTCTGTTGAGCGCACAAACATTCCAAAAACCTTGTCCAAATACTCTTCTTTGATACCTATTCCGTTATCCGTCAGGGTAATATTAGCAAAGTCTGAGGTAATATTGATGTCTATGTTTAAAAAACTATTTTTACTGTATGAATTGGCATATTTGATAGCATTGGAAATGACATTGCGGAAAATGCTATTGACTTGTAGGGCATCACTATAAAATTTATTCTCATTTTCTTGTATGTTAATCTGAATGGCTATTTTCTTAAAATTTTCTAAGTATTTGTAGTCGTTCAGGCAGTCGTCAATGAGAATGTAAAAGAAAATTTCTTCGGGCTTAAAATCCTTGCGGCTAATGCGCGCAAAGTCGAGCATGGATTTGACAAAGGTATCTAATTTGAGTACACTTTTTTCGATGTGTGCCACTGATTGCATTAGCCTTGTGGGGTCAGTTTCCATTTTCATCAGATTTACCAAGCCCAAAATGGAGGTAAAAGGTGAACGAATGTCGTGGGAAACTTTATAGACAAATTGGTCAAGCTCAAAGTTGCGGTCAGAAAGCTCTTTCACTACTTTACTCATTTCATTTTTCTGAGCCGTCAAAATCTCATTTGCCTCGTCTAACTCATTGTTTTTGGCAGAAATAGCCTGAAAAGCCATTTTTAGGTCTTCTTGCTGGCTCACCAATTCCTCGTTCGTAGCCATCAGTTTTTTTTCATGCTCGGCAAGTGCCTCATTTTGCTCTTTGAGGCGTTGGTTGTAGTGGGCGTAGTGGCGGGTAAGTTTCTGAATATCTTTTTCGGCATCTTTGAGCGCAGTCATGTCTGTAACAGAGCCTATTATCTTGTTTACGCGTCCTGCTTCATTTTTAGAAAACACCTTTATTTCATCTTTTACCCAATACCATTGCTCTTTCTTGTTTTTTACACGATATTCAATTGCAATGCCCTGATTATCATTTGCTTGTACTAATTTACTCAATGCAGATACAATAATATCGAGGTCTTGTAGGTGAATTCTTGACTGTATAGTGGCTAACTCAAATCCTTTTACATCCTCAACCCGATAGCCAAGCAAAGCAGCAATTTTCTCACTTACAAATACGTATTTGTTTTTTTCTATATCATATACATAGATAAAGCTGGGAATAGCAGAAAGCAATGCGTGAATCAGCGATTCATCATTGCTTTTTTCCAGTAAAATAGATGTAAAATTTGAGTCTTGGTAATTATTCTTCATTCTATAAAAATACAATTAAGCAAATCCTAATTTTTGGCGAACCTTGTCTAACACCTGTTGGGCAGTTGCCTTTGCTTTCTCTTCTCCTTCACTCAATTTTTTGTCCAATTCGTGCAAGTTTTCCATATAATAATTAAAAATTTCTCTTTCTTTTTGAAACTTTGCTTTTAGTAGCTCAAAAAGTTCAGTTTTTGCGTGTCCATAACCATAATTTCCACCTAAATATTTGGCGCGCATACTTTCTTTTTGCTCGGCGTTTGCTACCAAAGCATAGATTTTGAACACATTACAGGTGTCAGGATTTTTGGGTTCTTCCAAAGGAATACTATCTGTAATAATGCTCATTACTTGTTTTTTCATTTCTTTGTCAGGCAGAAAAACATCAATCGTATTATTATAGGATTTGCTCATTTTCTCGCCGTCAGTGCCTGGAATCACCTTGAGTTCCTCGCTAATGATAGATTCAGGCACAACAAAAACCTCCCCGTATTGGTGATTAAATCCACTGGCAAGGTCGCGTGTCATTTCCAAATGCTGCTGTTGGTCTTTGCCCACAGGCACAAAATTAGCATCATAAAGCAATATATCTGCCGCTTGCAGAACGGGATAGGTGAAAAGTCCTGCATTTACATCTGCCAGTTTTTCGGATTTGTCCTTAAAAGAGTGCGCGTTTGCCAGCATCGGAAAAGGCGTAAAACAGTTCAGATACCACGCAAGCTCTGTATGTGCAGGCACGCGCGATTGCCGCCAAAAAGTATTTTTGTCCGTATCAAAGCCACAGGCAAGCCAAGCCGCCGCCACCGCAGAGGTATATTCCTTTCGCTTTTCGCCATCTTTGATGGTCGTAAGTGAGTGTAAATCAGCGATAAAGAAAAAAGATTCGTTTTTCTCGTTTTTAGAAAGCTCGATAGCAGGCATGATTGCCCCCAGCAAATTGCCCAAATGCGGTCTGCCCGAACTTTGGATTCCTGTTAATATTCTTGCCATATAAATTATAAAATGAAGAATTATAAATGCTTAACCAGTAATTTTTGTAAAAAACATATTTCTCTCTAAATAATACATTGATAATCAATAATATTAAAGAATTAAAGAAGAATGATAAGCATTTTCTAAATGTAAAGTTGCTACGATAAATTGAGATTAAAAAAAAAACGCAATTCATTTTGTAAAATCATTTTAAAAAAGATTTTATATTTGTTGCAAACGTTTGTGTAACTATGAAAACAATCAAAGGACCTGCGATATTTCTCGCACAATTTATGGGCGATACAGCACCATTTAATTCATTTCCAACTATTTGCAAATGGGCGGCGAGCTTAGGCTTCGTGGGCGTTCAAATCCCTACTTGGGACGGCAGATGTATAGATTTGCAAAAAGCCGCAGAAAGCAAAACCTACGCTGACGAGTTTGTAGGTATTGCCAAAGCAAATGGCTTAGAAATCACAGAATTATCTACGCACCTTCAGGGACAGTTAGTGGCGGTACACCCTGCTTATGATGCCATGTTTGACGGTTTTGCGCCTGCGGAAGTTCGTGGCAACCCCAAGGCTCGCACTGAGTGGGCTGTGCAGCAACTCAAATGGGCGGCACAGGCAAGCGCAAATATGGGCTTGAAGGCGCACGTAACTTTCTCTGGTGCGCTCATGTGGCATACCATGTACCCTTGGCCTCAGCGACCTATGGGCTTAGTCGAAACTGGCTTTAAAGAATTGGCAAGCAGATGGTTGCCTATCTTGAATACTTTTGATGGTGTAGGCATAGATGTTTGCTACGAAATCCACCCTGGCGAAGACCTACATGATGGCATCACCTTCGAACGATTTTGGGAGGCTACGGGCAAGCACAAGCGCGTAAATATGCTTTACGACCCAAGCCATTATGTACTGCAACAGCTTGATTATTTGGCTAATATAGATATTTACCACGATTTTATCAAGATGTTCCACGTCAAAGATGCAGAGTTTAACCCTACGGGCAGAAGTGGCGTGTATGGTGGCTACCAAGACTGGGTAAATCGCCCTGGTCGCTTCCGTTCTTTGGGAGATGGGCAGGTAGATTTTCAAGGCATTTTTAGCAAACTCACTGCTTATGATTATGACGGCTGGGCAGTGATGGAGTGGGAATGTTGCCTCAAGCACCCCGAAGATGGCGCAAGGGAAGGCGCAGAGTTCATCAAAAATCACATCATCAGGGTAACAGAAC
>JAAFJS010000053.1 GCA_013298985.1 Cytophagales bacterium | reverse complement strand
TTTTATGATATTTAATAGCTCTGACTTTAAAGCAACATTTCCCTCATTTTTCAATTCATTATGCAATAAATCTATCCATATAGCTGGCAATTTATCAGCATTTAAACTCCCCATAATTTTTGCTAAAAATATTTTCTTGTCTTCTGTTCCTGTCTGCATTTCATCTTTTATAAAGGCTTGCATAGAAGTTTGTGAAGTATAAGATTGCATCAGTTTTTGTAACAATTCTACTTCTTTTTCCTTTTGAGGGAATACAGAAAGTTTGTTTTTGATGTAAGGCAATAAATCGGAAGCCCAGTTTGGGTGATGTTCTGCCACCCAAAGTGCTACATTTTGTAGTTGCTGATGGGTACTATTTAGAAACGGTTGTAATTGAGTAGCAGTCAGTTGCTTGTTCTCCATCTGGTCCATTGCTTTTAGGGCGATTGCTTTTACTTCATTGTGTGGGGAAAGCAATCCTTTTTCAGTTTGTTTTGGGTCATTAATGTTAATGAGGGCATAAATAATAGCATGCTCTACAAACCTATCTTTTACGTTGATACCAGCTGCCAAGAGTGCAGGAACTGTTTTTGGGTCGGCAATACGTGCCAAAGCTGTGGCTACTGCTCGCTTTGCGGCTGGCTGAGTAGTTTTGAGCATACTCAATAACTCAGCGTTTGCAACACTGGATTTTGCCAGACCAATACAATGTGCAGCGGCAACTTGTACATCTAAATTGCTATCTTTCAAATAATTAGCAATTTTCTTTAAAGCTAAGTCTGTACCGATTTTTGATAATGCAAAAACAGCTCTCACTTTTGCTTTTGGTAAAATAGACTGCGAAATGATGCTTGTAATAGCCGCATCACCCCTATCTGCTAATAACTCCGAAGCCTTATCTTGAACCATTGGGCGGGTATCCATCAATAATTTTGCTAATTGAGTATTGTCCAAAGAAGCCCAGTTTAACTTTTTGCCAAAGGGGTCTTGTACCTTGGGTGTACCTTTTTTTCGGACTCGGTAAATAATACCTTTGAGTTCGGGTTTTGAAACTTGCGAAAGTGGGCAACCTTGTATAAACCAGCCACCTGTTTCCACTATCAGCAAGCTACCATCGCCATCTTCGGTTACGTCTGTCGGGTGAAAATCTTCGTCTGATTCTTTCGAGAAAAAATTTTCATCTTCAGTGCGAAAACTTGCGCCATCTCTAAATAGCTTGTGCCTCAGCACTCGATGTGTATTGAACTGTGCCGAGAATAAATTATCCGTAAATTCTTTACCAAGACTGTTGTGCCTATACCGCCAAATGCCAGAGGGCGCAACCCTTGAATATTTAGAAACGACAGGCAATAAGTCGCCCGTCAGAGGTAGATTATCTCGTGTGATATTGCTATTGGGCTTGGGATATACGCCGCCCTCCGTCCAAAACATAAGGGCATCTCGCTGACCCGCAATCGATTCTGAAAAATAGGTTTGCGTACCTATGGGTTCGGCAGTTTCAGTAAAGGTAATTTCCACTGGATTATTCATGCCTCCAGCCGAAACCCACTGTAAATCAGAGCCATCTGGTCGCATCCGCCAAACTCGTGCTGTGCTACCCTTGAAGTGCTTGCCTTCTTTACTCATTACATCAAAGCCCATGATAGCATTGGTAGCATAGAGCCAGCCATCGGGCGATTTGAAAGGACCTACAAAGCTATTGGCGTTTACATTAAGCGTAAAGCCTGTCAAAAGTTTTTCTTTTTTGTCTGCAACTCCATCGCCATCAGTATCTGTAAATTTTATATAATCTGGTGAAACAGAAGCATATAAACTTCCTTTGTAAAATACGCCTCCTTGCGGAAAGCTCAGTTTATCTGCAAAAATGGTGCTTTTGTCGTAAATACCATCTTCGTTCAAATCTTCTAAAAGATTAATGCGGAACTGTGGATTTTGTAGAGCATCTTCCGTTTTGTTATACACATTGCCAATGCTCTCGAAAAGAAAAAGTCTTCCAAACTCATCTACAGTGGCAAACATCGGAAACTCGACCAAACCAGCCCCTGCCGCTATTTCTACCTCATAGCCTTCGGGTACTTTGATGCCGTCTAACGCACTTTTTTGATGGTTTTTTACACCAGAACAGATTAATAATAAAATAATACAGAAAGAATAGTTGAGTTTGTTCATATTAATAAATTTTGTTTCAATAGCAAAGAGCCAAGATTGCATTAAAAATACTCAAAAATCTGAAATTTTTTTTAAGTTTTTTTTTGTAATTATTTCTATTAGTCCGAATTTATACAAGTCAAGATTGTTCCACAACGGTTACAAATCTTGACTAACCTAATACGACAAAATAATCACTTCCGTCCTTCTATTCAACTGGTGGTCTTCCTCGCTACAATCTTTGGAATCGGGACAGTCGAGAGCTAACTTGTTCTCTCCGAAGGAATTAACAACTAATCTCTCAGGGCTAATACCTCTGGAAACTAAGTAGTGATACGAAGCCCTTGACCTGCGCTGTGCCAAGCGAATATTGTAATAATTCGTCGCACGCGTGTCCGTATGCGAAGAAAGTTCAATTTTCAAGTTAGGATACTGATTCATCACCTCTATCACTCTATCTAATTCCTGTGCCGCGTCTGGACGAATATAGTATTTATCAAAGTCAAAATAAACATTTGTAACCTCAATCACTTTCACGTTTGGATTGCCTTTGTAGCGATATTTTGGCTTATTGGGCTGGGGCGTATTGTCTGCGACGACATCTACGGGACGAATCGGAATACGAATGGTATCGCTTACGTCCTCGCCATACTGCAAACAGCGCAAGAGTTTTTCCTCTGTTAATTGTGAATTTCCTTCCTCAAAACCTTCTTTAAAGGCTGTCAAAGCGTAGTTGGTGCGTAATTTTGTTTTGAAAGAATAAATAGAATCGTTCAAACTTTCCGCGGGGAAATTGACAGTGGTTTCTTGCTCAATGCCTTCTACTTTTGCATTTTTGATGATTTCGTTGGTCTTTTCATTAACGACGACCACGATAAACTTACAAGTTTTGCGCTTGAAAGTATAAATATCATCATCTCCTACGCCACCCTCGCGATTAGAAGTGAAATAACCTTCTTCGGAATCTTCTTTGTAAATATAGCCAAAATCGTCTTGGCTACTATTCAAAGGTACGCCCAAGTTCTGTGGACTCACATATTTGCCCGCCTTGTCGCGCGCTACAAAGATGTCCAAGCCACCCAAGCCAGCGTGTCCATCAGAGGAAAAGTACAAATCATTGTTTTCGTCAATAAAGGGAAACATCTCATTGCCTTTGGTATTTACTTCTGCCCCCAAATTTACAGGTTTATTCCATTTTCCTCTGCTATAAATACTCTTGTAAATATCTGTACCACCCTGACCATTAGGCATATCCGAGATAAAATAAAGCGTTCTTCCGTCAGGAGAAAGCGTGGGGTGTCCCATAGAATATTCGTCATTATTGTAGGGGAAGTTATTGATATTTGACCAATCCTCACCATCTCCCTTTGTATTGGCAAAGTACAATTTCAGCTTGTTCGTTTTGTCTTTGCTGGTCTTGTATTTTCCATTCAAATAATTATTCCTTGTAAAAATAATGGAGTCTTCGGAAGGATAAAAGCTAACAGGACCTTCGTGATAGCGCGAGTTTAGTCGCTTGTTGAGCTTGCTTGCGTCCGCGCCGCCAGTGCTAAAATACAAGTCCAAGAAATTAGTTTTGTTCCACTGAAAAGTGTGCTTTACGGGTTGTGTGCCTTCAATTTTGCGGTTGGAGCAGAAAACTACGCCATCGCGGTAAAACATCGGACTAAAATCTGCCTGCTCAGAGTTAAAATCTGCCAATTTGATTTGGTAGCGCGCCGAGTCCTTGTAAAAGTTTACCATCACCGAATCGTTGTAACTCATAGCAAACTTATTGCCACGCGGGTCATTCTTTGCTGCCTGCGCGTAGGCTTTGTACCATTTTTGGGATTCCTTGTATTTTTGGTTTTCAGCCAATGCTTGCGCGTAGTACAACTTATTGATAGGGTGCGACTTAGGAATTTCTACCACTTTGGCATACCATTTTTCAGCATTTTTGCTGTCATTGATTTTGCGATAGCAGTGCGCCAATTTTTCTGTTGCCTCTGCATTGTCAGCGTTGGCGGAAACAATCGCCTCGTACATCTGAATAGCGTCAGTGTAGTGATACTGCTCGTATTTTTTGTTTGCCAATGCCATTCGCAGGGCTTGGGCTTGGGCATAAGAACCAATGAATAAAAAAATAAGCGTGATGTATATATATTTCATAAACAGTTAGTTATGAGTTTATAAATTATGGGTTATTTTTTTGAGTTTGCTTTCGTAATTTTTCCAATTCCTGTCTTGTGATAATTATATAGATAGGAGTAACGAAAAGCAAGACCACAAATACACTTACAAAAAGTCTTACAATAGAAGTATGCAACCAATTATTATCTATAAATATTATTAAAAATATACTTCCTAAAAAAGCAAAAATCAATGATTTAGAAAAAAATGGTGGATTTGAGCCATCTTTTTTATTTAAAAAACAAACTACTATTTGTACTAAAAAGCTAAGAATATATACCATCAATAATGCTTTACTTAAATATTCTCCTGCCCACTTTTGCCATTTTATATCGTTAATATCAAAGTCATCAGGTATAAATGGACTATTTCTTATTGCATAATTTATTAAAGTTATTAACCAATCAATTTGTGGTATTCCCCAAATAATCATATAAATGGCTAATAAAATAATTGCTATAAATCCATATTCCCCTATCTTATCAGCTATTGCAGATAGCTTATTATATTTAGGATTGTCTTTCTGCATTTTGCAAAATCATTTTCTAAACTCTAACTACATTTTTTATTAATGTTCAAGAAATAAACGTTCTCTCTTCTTTCAGCGAGTTCCCACACTTGCAGTGCGCCCGTAAAACGGTGGGTTCGTATTGATAATCAACAGCTACTGTTGCGATAGCTTACCGTTTTAACGGTAAGATGTTCAATTCATGAAACCTAATTAAGCCTTAATTCCCCTAAGAGAGAAAGAGTATCATACCAACCTTGTCCGCAAAGGTAGAGGTTTTCGCACCAAAAATTAGCAAATTATAACCCATTTTAGCAAAACGAGAAATTTTTATTTCGTTTTGAGTGGTTTTCTCTCTTTTTTTTGACGCGAAGCAACCCATTTGCCGTTTAGTTTGTAAAGATAAATAGACTTCTTGCAAAAGTGTTTTTTATCGCCTCACCCTATACCCTCTCCTGCTGAGAGGGAAAAGTGGCTACTTTCGCAAGAAGTCTAATAAATAAAACTTACAGATAAATGAAAAATTATATCGTTCAGTGGGGCTGGTTTGTCAGCCTCCTATTTATTTTTGCGCGCTGCTCCAGTAGTGCCAATAAGGACATCATTGTTGCGCCTTCCGAACTGATTTATTCGGTCAATCAGCTCACTATAGAAGAAGGGCAGAAAGCAAGCTCGATTGCGCCACTGCTCAAAGGTACGCCGCCTTTTACTTTTTCAGTCAGCAATAATCCTGCTACTTCGCAGATAGTGATTGATAATCAAGGCATTATAAGTGTGTTAGAAAATATAACGGCTGGCACTTATGCAGTCAGCGTTACGGCGAGCAATAGCACAAACAGGGCTACTTTTCCCTCTGTTTTTACTGTCAATGTCAAAAAGAAAATATTGCCGCCGTCTGCGCTTGCTTACACTCCCAATCAATTAACGCTGGACTTTGGCGCGGTGGGGAACTCGACTGCGCCCAGTATTCAGGGAACTGCGCCTTTCACATTTGGCATGACTGCAAACCCACAAACAGACAAAATAAGCATCAACAATCAAGGCGTGATTGCCGTAGCGACAGGGTTGGAAACTGGCACTTACAAAATCAGCGTTTCTGCCAAAAATGACGCAGGAAATGTGAGTTTTAATGACACTTTTTCAGTGGTGGTGAAGCCATCGCCGCCCTCCAACCTGACCTATTCCCCCAATACAGTGGAAATCAACGCGGGAACGGCTGTAACTTCTTCATTACCAAGTATTCAAGGCACATTGCCCATCACCTATACCATGACAACCAGCCCAGTTACGGATAAAATTTCAATAGGAAACAATGGTACAATTTCAGTAGCAAGTACCTTAACAGCGGGCACTTACAATGTAAATGTTACCGCAAAAAACGAGGCAAGCACAATCACTTTTAATAATGTATTTTCTGTAACGGTAAAAAGCACAAATACGCCTGCTTCTCCGCCTTCGAGTTTGTCTTATAGTCCTAAGATTTTGACCATTGAGCAAGGCAAGGCAGGCAGTTCTGCCGCGCCAACTATCAGTGGGACAAGCCCTTTCACTTTTGCAATTGGCTCTAATAACACCGCCAATGGACAAATCAGTATCAATGCCACAACAGGCGTGGTCAGCGCAGGCGCAAATACGCCAACTGGAACGTATATGCTCACGATTACGGCAGGCAACTCGGCAGGAATGGCAACTTTCATGGGCGCACTGACAGTTGTGGTCAATGCACCAGTAGTGGCGGTTTCTTTTGCCAAAGATATTCAGCCATTTTTGCAGGTGTGCGGAGGTTGCCACAGTTATAATCAATACGCTGCCGCCAAAGCAAATATTGACAATATGCTAAATCGCGTACAGCGAGCGCAGGGAAGTGGCGGTTTTATGCCACAGGGAGGCTCACCGTTAAGCAAAACGCAGATAGATTTGCTCAAAAAATGGGTAGATGATGGATTAAAAGAGTAGGTTTACCAGCTCAGTTTCACCTTTTTTCCTGTATCAGCAGCGCGTTTGATGGCTTCTATGATTTTCAAATCTATCAAGCCTTCCTCGCCTGCTGCTACTGATTTTTGGTTTTTCAAGATGCAATCAGCAAAGTTGTCCATTTGTGCGATTTGCTGAAATAGAGGTGTTTTGAAAGTGAGTTCCCCTGCTGAGGAATTGCCTTTTGCGCCTGTGGCGTTGTAGGAAGGCTCCAAGCCAAACCAGCGATAGCCTGTCGTGGCATACAATCGGTCAATGTAGGAAGTGTAGGTGGTGGTAGAGTTGGAGATTGCGCCGCTTGGAAACTCCATTTGGAACATCATCATTTCGTAAATGCCTTTGAAAATAGCCTCATCTCTGACGTAACCTTGCGCCGTTAGTGCAGTAGGCAGTTCGCCAAGCGTTCTTCTGATGCCTTGAATACAATATACGCCCAAATCCATCACTGCGCCACCGCCACCCAAGGCTTTGTTTAGTCGCCAGCTTTGGGGGTCAGCCATCTGAAAGCCCAAGCTACTTTCTATCATTTTGACTCCACCATATACCTTTTCCATTCCCAAACGCCTCATTTCTAAGTGATGTGGCTCAAAATATAGCCTATAACCAATAGAAAGATGAACTTTTGCCGTTTGGCAGGCTTTTATCATTGCCTCGCCCTCTTTTACATTCAGTGCCATTGGTTTTTCGCAAATGACGTGCTTGCCTGCGTTTGCGGCTCGAATCGTAAACTCTGCGTGCATCGCGTTTGGCAGGACAACATAGACAATATCAATGGCGGGGTTATTGCGTATTTCATCAAAATTTTGGTAGTTGTAGGCATTTTCTTTGGGAATATTGTACTGTTTGCACCATTTTTCTGCCTTTTCTGGCGTACCCGTTACGATACCCGCCAAGCGACAAAGATTACTCTGCAATAGCGCAGGAGCTAACTGGTTGGTAGAGTAATTGCCCAGACCGACCAAAGCAACCCCTAATTTTCTGTCTTCTTTGACTTGACTTTTTAATTGTCCAGAAAGCAAGATGCCTCCCGCGCCTGCGGACAGTTTTTGAATAAATGCTCTGCGTGAGTGTGTCATATTTTAGTTTAAGTATTTGATGATGAGTAATTTATTTTTAAAAATTCTTAAAAAATGGTACTGCCTGTTTATTTTCCTACAAAACGGTCGTTCCTACAGAACTGGATATAAAAATAGCTAAAATCGAAGCTACTTATAAAATTTGTCTGCCAATACAAATTAGAAAAAAACATTTTATTTTTTTTAATAGTTTTGTCCAGATTTCAAAAACTCGTTCGTCATTAGGTTGAAATTAGTTTTTATCACCATTAAAATTTTAAAAAACATGAAAGAATTTATGTTAATTTTCCGTAGCAATGTGCAGTCCGAAGAAGCGTTTGCACAAGCCTCTCCCGAAGAAATGCAAGCTGAAATGGCAAAATGGAATCACTGGATGGGCGACTTGGCAGGTCAGGGCAAGCTCGTGGGCGGTGAACCGCTTTTTCCAGAGGGCAAGGTACTCAGAGGCACTTCTCAAAAAATTACGGACGGCGCGTTTATAGAAGGCAAGGAAATAGTAGGTGGCTATTTGCTCATCAAAGCGACCGATTTGGAAGAAGCCGTTGAGCTTTCCAAAGGTTGCCCTACACTGGCTACTGATGACGGAACGGTGGAAGTCCGAGAAGTAATGAAATTGCAAGGGTAAAATTAAGCCATTGATTATCAGAACGGTAAGTGTTTTTTGCACTTGCCGTTCTGATATTTTTTTACTGCACACTTGCCAGCATATTTTTTACTTCTTGCTGATTTTCAGTGGATTGGAGGTGCATGGTAATGTTGTTTTTCTTTCCGAGGGACAGGCTTTGTTTTTGGTAAAATATCTTTTCTTGGTCGTGCCAAAGCGCAAGAATTTCAATGTCCTCGTCCATCGGCAAGCCTTTCAAGTAAAATTTATCATCACTATGACGTATCAGTGGCATAACCGCATTGAGATTTTTGAAAATAGCATACAGTGTGGGCTGATAATCAGCATCTTGCATTATATTTTCTAAGGCAACAAACAACTCGGCGCGCTGTGTAGTGGGCAAATCATAAAATCTATCACAATTAATCCAGCCCAAATCAGAAATGAAAAGCGTATTTTTTCCGTTATTAATAAAAGAGCCATTGCTTGAAGACATAAATACATCTATGCGCGACTGCTCCAAAGGATATTCCTCTGATTTCAAACATGAATTTCTGCTTTTCACCACCTTTGTTTGAATACTTTTGCCCCAATTCGCCTCATATACAAAACCCCAATGCCCGCGGGCAGAAAGGGCATCACGTATTACCTTGTGTTTCTGGTTTTTCATAAACTTATTTTCGTGAGCATATTTCCTCAAAAACCGCTTGTAGGCATTGCTAAATAGCTTTTTATGTCGCAAAAACTCATAAGATTTCTTCCATTCGCCCGCCTCTATGCCGTAGATTTGGTAAAATTCTTGCTGCGTTTGGTAGCGATTAGGATATACTTTCCAAAAGTGATGACGGCTATCTGGCTGAATTACAGTAGTATAGCGTTGGGCAGCTAACCAACGAAAAAAAGCAGCTTTGGGACTATTCGCCTTGCATGGTTCTTGCAAAGATTTGAGCAAGTCCGCCGCCAAGGAATCTGCTATCCAAAGTGGTTTTCCTACATTGTCCAGATAAGATTGCAGCAAAATTTCCGATTCATTTTGCGTTTTTCCTTTGTAAAGCCGAAGTGTATCACTCATAAATAGCCCTTCTAAGCGTTCGTTGAAAGGTATAGAAGAAACAAAGGTGTTTTCATATTTTTTTTCACCCAGTTTTTTCATTACTTTTTCCAATAAATCTTTTTCGATAATCCCTTTGTAGTACAAATCATAACGCAAAACAGTTGGCGGAATCGCTATCATTTTCCTTTCTTTTTGCTTGGTAAAAATCAAAGAATCCAAAGAATCATCTCGCCAGCCACCTGCATCTATATTTATTTGCTTCTTTATTTTCTTCTCTTTTTTAGCGTTTTGGGCTGTATTTTGGTCATCAGTTTCATCATTTTCAATGTCTTCCAAAAAAAGACTATTCAAAGTAGCCATTCTCTGCTGCTCTTGTTGGTCTGAGGCACGCGTCGTCCAGTTAGCATTTCCCTCATTTCTCTCCAAATAAAATGCTTCCATGCGCTCTTTTTTCGCATTTTTCCCTTCGAAACGCACTTGAAGTCCTCTGCCTTGCGCTATGGCTAACTTTTCACCATTTTCGGTCGCGTGCAGGTAAATCACGCCACCCGATTCCAGCATTTTTCCATTAGAAATTGTTGGTAAGTCATATTTGATGTAATCACTCAAATCGTAAAGTTCTATTAACTCAATCTTTATCAGCGTATTATCTACCGCCGAGCCATCTTTCCTCACAAAAACCTGACTCGGAATAAAAATTTTTGTTCCTTTTTTGCCTATCAAAACTGTATCGCGACCCGCCCTAATCTGAAAATTTTGCTTGTCCTTTTGCTCGCGGTCAGGATAAAGAATATCCGTAACCTTGGCGGCAGTGAAGCGAAATTTTTTGGAGGAATGATTACCAAAGTCTGTCATTTTTGGTAACGATTCAGTAGTTTTTTCAGCGTTATTGTCTTTATTTTCAATAATTTGTGGATTATTTGTAGCAGTATCTTTTCTGACAATAAGTCTCGAATCCGTATCAAAATCTGCCACTGCTGGCTGGGCTTGGTGCAAGTACCTAAAAAGTACAATTCCACTCACCAGCAAAAGTACCACGCCTGCCAACAGCGCGTAATAATTGGAAAAATGAGAAGTCCATGCGGGCTTGGCGGGGTATAACTGGCTGTGAATCAGGTCTAAATCTTGCTTGGCAGCCAAATAATTCAGGCGTTTGACGAGCTGGCGTTGCACCTCTACCTCCATTCTAAGGTCTTGGTTTACAGCTAATTCAGCTTCAAACTGACTCAATTCAGTTCCTGTGAGTCTGCCTGACAAATAGTTTTCTATTTTTTCGATAAATTGGAGTTCGTTTCTCATAGTTTTCAAAATTTAGTTGGATATGGATTAGCAAATAGCAAGGAATCAGTTAAAACATTGATTATCAGCTTTTAAAAAACCTAATTTTTCTTTTACCATTTTTTTGGCACGTTCCAGACATTTATATTTTTGATTTTTGGCGATATTTTCACTGCTATACCCCATGCTTTGCGCGATTTCTCTCATACTCATTTTGAGGTAATAATAGTTCTGTAAAAGGGTTTTGCATGGATTCCCAAGTTCTTCTAAGAGCTTGTCAATCAGCTTATTGCTTTCTTGGCTCTCCATTTCAAACTCGTTTTCAAAAGGCATCGCTTTGCACGCCCCCCAATCTACCTCGTGCGCTTTGATATCGCGTAACCGTTTGAGCCACAAGTTGTTGCTAACTCCATACAAAAAAGTACCAATGGACGAGGACAACTCAAAAGCGGGCTGCGTCGCTTTTTCATAAAAAATAATCACACTTTCCTGAAAAATATCTTTCGCTTCGTCTTCCGAGCCTCCATGCGTGAGTACCAGCCGCTTGATGGAAGGGAAATGTTGGTAAATTTTCTCGAAAGCGAGTTTATTTTTGCCTTTTCTGAGCAGTTCAACTATTTCGTGGTCTTTTAGCATATGCACCGTCGTTTTTAGTTTTCAAGTGTTTATACCCCAATAATCCAAAAGGTCTCCCTTGAGTTCGTTTTTTTTTTG
Organism: Cytophagales bacterium; assembly: GCA_013298985.1. GTDB lineage: Bacteria > Bacteroidota > Bacteroidia > Cytophagales > Thermoflexibacteraceae > Thermoflexibacter. The sequence goes on along the minus strand of JAAFJS010000053.1, from coordinate 15,694 downwards.
AAATACAAAAAACATTCCTTGTAAGATTTTTTGCGGATAATATGGTTTGGCAAACAAAAAAAGCCATTTTCAGGGAAAATGGCTTTTAAATTAATTATTAATCCTACAAATTTTATGAAAACTTAAACTTTATCTTTTATATTTTTGAGCCTACTTCTTGCGGTTTTCTTTGGAAGTTGGCTTGTTATTTTGCTTGTTTTTTTCTTCGTTGTTTCCTATGTTTCCAATAATGTTAATCATTGAATAAGAATACTTTACGGTTTTTAAACTTTTTGGAAAATTAATCATTTTAGTAAAAAAATTGTTTTTGTTTTTCGTTTTCTGCCCACAAGTTTTGTGTGCTTTCTTGAGATAATTAACGAGGCTATTTTCCTAACGTTGTACTTTCTACCCCAAAACTCGCCCAATCACCCGCGTACTTGCATGAATAAGCGTATGAGTGAGGCGAAGGAGGAAGGCGGTCAATGAGTTTTTTTACAGAAACGTTTTGAAAATTAGTTTGAAAACTTCTATGTAATTCATTAGCTTGCGATTCGTATATTTCACTTAACTTTGGGGTTATCAAATTTTGATAGTGCATGATAAAAACCATAAATCACTGGATAGATAATACTCGCCGTTGGATAGTTTCCTTTGGTGCAGTGGGCTTTTTTTATCTGGTTACTTGGTTATCAAGTATTTACAAAGTCAATTTTGCGTGGTATTTCCTTTTTGCTCCTCTGCTGTATTTCCTTTCCATATTGCTTGAAAAATTCCTTTTTAAGATTGTCTATCGCTTTGTAGGTCTGCGGAAGATGATTTTGGGTTTGCACTTTATAGAGGGCTATTGGATTGAGGTGCTGTCTGACAGGGGTAAAATGGATTCTATGGCTATCCTCCAAATCGTTTTTGAGAAAAATAATCAATACACCATCAAGGGCGAAAGTTACACATTATCAGGCGAATATAGAGGAAGTTTTGTTACACCCAATACGACTTACCACGAAGAAGAGCCTGCCCTGCGCTATGCGTACTCAGGCAAAATGCGCGAGGCACTGATTGCAGGAACGGGCATACTGGAATTTGACGCTATCAAACAAAAAGGCATATCTGACTCATTTTCAGGGCATTTGATTGATAATTTTCATGTGAAAGGAGCTACTTTTACGGGTGAAAAAATAGATGACCTTGCCCATGTAAAGTCTTTATTGGCAAAAAAAGCGTTTATGCGTACTTATATCACCGAAAAAATATTGGCGCAAAGACAAAAAGTGTTTAAATAAATGGTGGTTCTCTGATAATTTTCGTGAAATTTCTTATACCTCCCCCTACCCCCTCCAAAGGGGGAGAAAATACAGAAACGATGTTTTCCCCCTTTTTAGAGGGGGGTAGGGGGAGGAGAAAGCATCAAAATAAAGTTTACGACAAAAAACCAAAATGTATTTTAACAATTAATAGTAAATATGAAAAACATCAACTACGTACTTTTATCAACCTTTGCTGCCGCGCTGGGTGGCTTACTTTTTGGATTTGATAGCTCTGTGATTTCGGGCGCATTGCAGTCTATCAAGCCTTTTTTTGGCTTGGACGAAGTGGGGCTGGGCTTTTCGGTCAGCTCTGCTGTGGCGGGCTGTGCTATTGGCGCAGGGTCAGCAGGTTATCTCAGCGATATAATAGGCAGGAAAAAAATGCTCATTATCACTGCGGTTCTTTTTGGCGTTTCTTCTGTGGGAACGGCAATCCCTGATTCTTTTGCGGTTTTTGTCTTTTTTCGCGTGCTTTGTGGTATTTCTATTGGCGCGGTTTCCGTACTTTCGCCCACTTACATCACCGAAATAGCTCCTGCCGATATTCGTGGGCGGTTGGTTTCTCTGAACCAGCTTATGATTGTGATTGGAATTTTGGTGGCTTATTTTTCTAATTACCTGATTCAGGGAAGTGGCGAAAACGATTGGCGACTGATGCTGGGGGTGGGCGCATTACCTGCTTTGCTTTTTTTTGTTGCTTTGATTTTTGCACCCGAAAGCCCGCGTTGGCTGATGAAAAAAGGGATGAACGCTAAGGCTTTGGTGATTTTGGAAAAAATAGGAGGCAAAGCGCACGCCAAAAAAGAAATGGAAGAAATACAAAACACTGTCAATGAGGCTTCTCTGCCTCTTAGCTATCTTTTCAAAGGCAATATGCGAAAGATTTTTTTCTTGGGGCTGATGCTCGCTTGCCTGCAACAGGTTACTGGCATCAATGCGGTGATTTACTATGCTCCAGTGATTTTTGCCAAAACAGGAAGCGACCCTTTTCTGCAAACCGTTTTAGTAGGCTTGGTGAACTTAACCTTCACATTTTTAGCGATTTGGCTCATAGATAAAGTAGGGAGAAAGCCACTGATGCTTTACGGCGCGGCGGGCATGGGAATTTTCTTGCTTTTGCTCGTTACTGCCTTCATTACCAATCAATTAGCAGGATATTTTGTACTTATTTCCATTCTGGGCTACATTGCTTCCTTTGCTGCCTCGCTTGCGCCTATCATGTGGGTCGTGGTTACAGAAATTTTCCCTAACAAAATGCGAGGAACGGCAATGTCAGTCGCGATTGCGGCGCATTGGAGTTGCACATTTTTAGTAACCCAAACTTTTCCTTTTATCTTGGAGCAGATTGGTGGAGAAGTTGCCTTTGGCATTTTTTCAGCATTAAGTTTCTTTACCGTATTTTTTGTGTGGAAATATATTCCTGAAACCAAAGGCAAATCTTTAGAACAAATCGAGGTCGAGTTAGGCATAAGATAGCTTTTGCTTGCTCTTTTCCTCAAAAAGTGTTTGAAAAATAAAAGAAAATTCTCGCCCCCAAAATTTTTCATTGTGCTTTCCTTTGTCGCGAACCACAAAGGAAAGCTCCTCTGGGGCATAGCCGAGGTTGCGTAGCGTCCAGTACATGGTCGTCATGTCGCGCTCCATGCCGTTGCTTTCGATACGACTCCCCACCATGCAAATCTCCATGGGAAATCTTTTTTCTTGCTTGCCCGCCCAGTCAAAAATTTGCTTGTTAAACCAAAAAGAAGGTGAAAAAATTGCCAATTTCGAGAAAACTTCGGGATAACGAAGCCCTGCGTAAAAAGAAATCAGTCCACCCATCGAGCTACCGCCAATCCCCGTAAACTCTCGCTGAGGCTGGGTACGGAAATGCTCATCAATGTATTTTTTCAAGGTATAACCCACAAACTGAGCATAGTCCAGTCCTTCTCCACCGCCAAACTTTGCTCGCGCCCATGGCGCGTACTCGTTAGCGCGGTGATGTCCGCCATTGTCGATGCCTACCACTATAATTCCCTCATTTCCTTTGCTTTGTAGCTTGTCTAAGGTCTTATCTACGCCCCATTCCCCAAAAGAAGAAGTCCGCGTATCAAAGAGATTTTGCCCGTCTTGCATATACAAAACAGGATAACGCTTTTCCGTATATTGGTGATAATCGGTAGGTAAGTAAACCCAAATACGCCGATGTCTGTTGAGCTGAGGCATAAAAAAATCCTGATTGAGCAGGTGTACCTGTCCCATAGTTGTATTAAAATTTTGATTCATTTGTTAAATAAAAAAATTCAATAGCAAAAAATAAATATAAATATCCCAACATTTTTAAACTCCGTTAGGAGTTTGATGTTGGTAGAAATGGTCATTATAATTCTCTCAAACTCCGTTAGGAGTTTCATATTCAACTATTTATAAAACTCCTAACGGAGTTTGGTAATCTTCTGGGGAATCATAATTTTTTACCAATATTTAACACCTACGGCGTATTTTATACAAATATTTACTTTTGTCGATATACTTATAATAATCAATGTGTTAAAACAAATTTAGTTTACACTACAATTATTATGTAAAACACTGATTATGAGATATTTATACGATTTGTTGCTGCGACTAACTCATAATTCATAGCTCTACTTATTACTTATAAAAACCATCGCTATTGTTTGAAAAACGCACCTTCCTCGCTAAAAGTTCAATCGCCAATGGTTGGTAGCTTTTAGCCTTCTGCCTTTTCTGTTTGGACAAAGGTGATTTTCAATTTGGGCAAATCCACATACCACGCTGCATGGGGCGACCATTCGCTACACTCAATGCACTGCGTATGTATGTGTACGTAGCGGCAACTGGGGCATTGTCCGTAGGTATCAAAAGTGTTCCATCGGCAACCGCAGTGGCACTGCCAATATGCTTTGCCGTCTGGCTCCCACTCACATTTGGGGCATCTAATTTTTTCTCCGTTGTTTGTCATGGTATTTATCCTGTTTTTTTGATACGTAGTTTGTGCGAATAAGATTCAGAAAATCAAATCTCAAAGTTAAAAAAAGAAATATCGTTTTTCTACACATCAAAATCAATTTTTGACAGAAAAATTAACAAAAAAATTAGCGAGTGCTTCTCTTTGTGAAAAGCACTCGCCAGAAAAATAGGGCTGGAGATTCTTAAAAGAAAAACTGCTCTTTTATGATTTTGCCGTCTTTGACTTCGTAAAGACAGACTTCCTCCTCTATATGTCTTGGGCTACCCTTAAAAGTAACGTCCATAGACATCGCGAGGGAAAAGAAATTTCCTGCCACGACAGGTTCTGAAACTGTACCACTATGATAAGTTTCTATCATATCCCCAAAAGCCTGATTTTTTTGCAAAAGTGCCTCTAAGCCTTTGGTTTCTTTGACAGGGGCAATGTCTGGCTCGATGGCTACGGCATCTTGGCTAAACAATTCTTTGTAAGCCTGTTCATTTTGCCCTGTGCGGCAAAGCTCTACTAAACGATTGGCAATCTCTTGTGTTGTCATTTTGATTAATTAAAAATAATTTAAAGTAATTTATTAGTGAAATTCAACACGTTTTTAGGAATTATTGACAAATAAAATACATTTTTATTTAAAACACTAAAACTCAATGTTAAAAAATAATGAATAATTAATTTGTAACATTAGGGTTGAAAATTTTTGTGGAGAGATGAGTTCCCACCGTTAAAACGGTGGGTTATAGAATGTAATATATTGACTATCATTTTTTTAACACCTCGCCGTATGCCCGCAGTGGAACTGGGGGGAGTCACAGAACGGATATTTTTTGAATATCAATTAAGAGGGTGAAGTAATCGCTAAGTGTGTTTCTTCAAAAATTGTTAGAGAACCTTAATTTGTAACATTAGGGTTGAAAATTTTTGTGGAGAGATGAGTTCCCACCGTTAAAACGGTGGGTTATAGAATGTAATATATTGACTATCAATTTTTTTAACACCTCGCTGTATGCCCGCAGTGGAACTGGGGGGGAGTCACAGAACGGATATTTTTTGAATATCAATTAAGAGGGTGAAGTAATCGCTAAGTGTGTTTCTTCAAAAATTGTTAGAGAACCTTAATTTGTAACATTAGGATTAAAATTTTTCATCTCGCGCACTTTTTCGCTGTCCGTTATGCTATTCACAAATTCGGGCAGTCGCAATTCTCCACCCATAAAAACTTGATTTGCTTGATATTGCATTTGGCTATTTATTCTTTGGCGCGCGGAGGAATGAAACTCAGTAATGCCTGTCAGTTGGTGGATTTTGGGAATATTGCGCGCTGTTACGCCGCCGCCTGCCATGATGCTGATGCGATTTCCTGCTCTCCGCACCAGTTCCGCCAGCAAGTCCGTTCCTTCATAAGCAGTTTTTTCCTGTCCCGAAGTCAGGATTCTTTGCGCGCCCAAGCTGATGATGTCTTCCAGTGCGCGAAGCGGCTCTGCGGTCATGTCAAAAGCGCGATGAAAAGTTATAGGCAGGGGATAGGATAAGTCCATGAGGGTTTTCATTTTTTCGGTATCTACTTGACCATCAAGCGTTAATATACCAACAACAATGCCGTCCGCACCCAAATTTTTGGCAATTTCTATGTCTTTTTTGATGATTTGGAGTTCTAAGTCCGAATAGAGAAAATCGCCTCCTCGCGGGCGCACCAGCACGAAAAGCCCAATGTCTATCTGCTTCCTTGTCAGGGAGATACAGCCTGCGCTTGGCGTAGTGCCACCCTCAAACAGATTGGCGCAGAGTTCTACTCGGTCAGCACCGCCTTTTTGGGCTTCGATGGCAGAGTGAACGGAATCTATGCAAATTTCCAGTGTCATGGTTTTTCTTTGTTGGTATAAGTTTTTCTCACCACTTCTTTGACAACATCGTCGAGCTTTTTGGCACTTTCTGTGATGTATTCAATCACTTTTTGGTTGTCATCACCGCTTGGGTTTTCATGGTCAAATAGCTGCACCAAGCCCAGAATAGTTGCTACGGGTGCGCGAATGATGTGAGAATTGAGGAAAGCAATTTCTGCAAGTCGCTGTTCGTGAAGGAGTTGGTCAAATTTACGCTTTTTGCGAATAAACAAAACGACTGCCACCGAACTGATGACCAGCAAAGCCAAAATGGTAGAAATCAAGTAAATCTGAATGTACTGATTCTCGATTTGATGTTCTTTGAGCAAGCTTTCTTCTGTCAGTTGTGAGATTTGTTTTTGTTTTTGGTCAATGGTAAAATTGGCTTTGAGTTCCTGCTTTGCTTGTTCATCATCAATGCTAAAAATACTATCGCGCAGTTCGGTAGCGGCGATATATTGTTCTAATGCCTCTTTATACTGGTCATTTTTTTGTAAAACATTGCTCAGATGCAATTTTATTTGAACAACCAGAGGCAGATTCTCAGTTTTTGCTACTTCTTTAAGACTTTCTTGGGCAAGTGTTAGGCTTTTTTCTATCTGGTTGGCTTCGGATTCTATCAGGGAAAGATTGAACAAAATATTGGCTTGTTTTTCTGGATAGTTTATTTTTTTGGATAAATCAAGCGATTTTTGGAGATAGTTTCGCGCCAAGCCATACGCTTTTTTGTACCTACAAATGATACCAACGGACAAATATCCATCAACTATTTTAGTTTCTGCGCCCGTTTGCACTATCCTATTCAGCGATTCCTGCCCATACACGAGCGCGCTATCAAACTGTTTGAGCAGCAGAAATAGGTTACTCACATTGTTTATCGACATGGTGATGTAGGGTTCATGCTTTACTTTTTTGGCAACAAACAAGGATTTTTTGTAATGAATAACCGCATTTTGATAATCTTTTTGTGCTTTGTAAGTATTGCCAATGTTGTGAAGGGTGCGTATCTGCCCTTCTTGGTGGCGCAGTGCCTCAAACTTGCTGAGTGCGTCCAAATAATGCGTGAGGGCAAGCGAATAATTGCCTTGGTCGGTATAAATTAGCCCTATGTTATTGATAGTCAAAGGAATACCTTGCTTATTGTCTAACTGCCTGTCTATGGTCAATGTCTGCTTAAAACAGTCCAACGCCTGCGCCAACTTGCTAATATCCCTGTAAATTAGCCCAAGATTATTCAAACTTCCCGCCATGCCTGCTTGGTCATCTATTTTTTTTCTGAGGAGAAACGCTTTTTCGTGGAAAATGATGGCTGAATCATAATTTTTTCTGTTTCCTTGGTTTACGCCCAAGTGATTAAAAGCGTCCGCAATGCCTTTTTGATAACTAATTGATTTGGAGAAAACAAGGCATTGATTTGCCCAAAAAGCAGCACTGTCAAGGTCTGTATCGCGGTACACCAGTGCCAAGGCGGACATATAGTAGGCTTTGGAAACATCTTTGGGGGCTTTGCTGAGGAGTAGATGAAGGCTATCCGCTTCTGATTGGGCAAAAGCGGGCATGGCGGTCAAAAAAAAGAGGATACAGTGGAGTAAGTGTGTTTTCAAATGTGCCAATTTTTTCTATGATAAACACAAATATAGGTATTTCATTGTTTTTTGTTCATAAAATCTGTCAAATTTTTCATGGCAGTTTGCTGAACTTTTTTTCTCATAAAACCCGTCCAGCCAAGCAAAATTCCTGGCAACCCCAGTGCCTGACTTGCCCATTTGTAAAAGTCAAAATGGTCTGTGTGCTTTACGATTTTCCCATTTTCAAGCACAAAATTTGCCTTGATTCGATTCACGACCTTGCGCTTAGTGGCTGAAAATGTATAGGTTGCGACCCATTCTGCGCTTCCTGTGCTTTCATCAGCGCGCACATTGGTAAAAGTCAGTTCTAAGTCCTTGCCACGCGAAATGAGCATCTGCCACATTGCGCGCACCTGCGCGGCGTTCAGATTGACAAAAGCCTCGTCATTAAAAACGGCGTGGTCTGCATAGCAATCTTGCATGGTTTTGAAATCTTTGTTTTTGAAAGCCTGATAAAAGGTTTCGATAACTTGTTGGTTTGTGGTCATGGTTTTTCTGCGTTTGTTGGGTTATTTTTCTAAGCAAAGATAAGATAAATACTTAAATAATTGCAGTTTACAAGCTCGTTAGGGCTTAAATATTGTAGCATAAAGTATTCTCTCATCTCTACAAGCCTCGTAGAGGCTTAATACGGTTTGCCGCTGCGATTGAACTCCTGTGGACTCGTATGAATTAATTATTATAGTAGTTCCCCCTATTAAAGCGAGGGATTATCTTACGCCTTTATTGGTTTTCATTAATTAACCGTTCTTACCAGTTCCACTGCGGCATTAAAACGGTAAGCTATCGCAGCGGCGAACCGTTGATTATGAATACAAACCTACCGTTTTACGGGCGCACTGCAAGTATGGGAACTCGCTAAAAGAGAGAACGTTTATTTCTTGAACGTCAATATAATTCGAACTAACAGGCTAACAAGTGAAACTTTAAGTGATTTTGGATTGTTTTTATCTTATCTTGCAAACCTTTCATTTTTTTAAGACAATGAAATTCTTATTGTTAGTGCTTATCACTTTTTTTGCTTTTTGCCTTAGCGCAAAGGCACAGGTTATTTCTCTTTTGCCTGCCAAAAGTAATGCTGTATATGGTTTTACAGGTTCTAATGAAAAGGGTACGTATATTGGCGTTGGTTTTGCTCGCACCGTAGAACTGCGTTTTTTGGACAGATTGCATATTCCTTTCCTCAAAAGCCACCCTATGATGTTTTTTGGGGAGTTTTCTTCGCGTACCGACCACTTTGGTAATAACGTCCGCTTTACGTATGGGGCGCAGACTGATATTTTTCATAAAGGGCATTTTCGCCTACCCTTCAAAAAGACATTCTACGTGGGTGAGTCGCGGAATCCTGCTTACAAATCTCTGAGCATTGGCGCGGGCTTGGGCTTTCTCCCTGGTTTTTATGGGAAGCATTTTTCTATTGCCTTAGCTATTTTTTATAGCCATAACTGGAGTACCAACGTGTGGGATTTGGATACAAGCTACTCAGATGACCCCAAAGCGGCACACAAACTGCACGCGGGCTGGAATCCACATATTGGCAGTGTATTAAAAACGGCATTACTGATGGCTTATAAACAACAGAGAACAGAGTTTTTTGTGGAAGCAGGTTATCAAGGTTTTCAGAAGCCGAATATTGCCAATCTTTCTGTTTTTTATACCTCTTTTGGCTTGAATTATCGGTTTTAAGGCATTGAATAAATACCTCATTTAGGAAGTGCATTTTACCCAATCTTGACCTGTTTTCCTGTTTTTGCCGCCAAATAAATAGCCTCTACGACCCTGATGTCGCGCAGCCCTTCTTCACCTGTTACGAGCAGGGGCGTGTTGTTGAGAATTGCCTCCGCATCTTCGTCCATTTGCTTGGCTTGCTGGCTGAGGAGAGGGAAATCAATGATACCCTGCGAGCTAAGTCCCTTGTTGCCAGTGTACGAGGAAAAAGGCTCCATTTTGAGCCAGCCTTTTTCATAGTTTACCTGTAAGTAGTTCATATTCATGCCGAAGCTGGTTTGGCAGGAAGCGATGGCACCACTTGGGAATTGGAGTTGGAAAAGTGTAGTTTCGTCGACTTCCTTGTAAATATCGGGTCTGTTGGTGAAATGCTGGGCAGTAACGAGGATAGGTTCTTCGCCCGTAGCCAAGCGTGCGCCCTGCAAGGCATATACGCCCATATCGCCCATTGCGCCGCCACCCATTGCTTTATTTTGTTTCCAGTGGGTCGTTCTGCCGTCAAAATAGCCTGCGGCACAGCTTATCATTTGGACTTTCCCTAATGTCTTTTCTCTGCCTAATTTCATGTATGCCTGCGTGTTAGGGTCGTGCTGACAGCGGTAGCCAATCGTTAGTTTTACCTTGTTGTCGGCGCAGGCTTTTATCATTGCCTCGCAGTCCGCTACGGTGGGAGCCATTGGTTTTTCACAGAAAACGTGTTTGCCTGCTTTGGCGGCTCTGACTACGAACTCGCGGTGCATAGAAGGTGGCAAAACCACATAAACCACATCAATAGCAGGATTATTGGCTATTTGGTCAAAATTTTGGTAATTATAAATGTTTTTTTCAGGGATATTGTATTGCTTTTTCCACTTTTGCGCTTTCTCAGGCGAGCCTGTAACGATTCCTACCAACTCGCATTTTTTGGTGTGGGCAAAGGCAGGCGCGAGTACGTCAGTGCTGTAATAACCCAAACCGACCAAGGCAATGCCCAATTTTTCCTTGCGAGGCTGGCAGGAAACCAGTGAAGGGGCAAAAACGGCGGAAGTAATCCCTGCAATGGCGAGTGTTTGGATAAAATCTCTGCGAGAAATATTTTTCATGGTCTTTATTTTTTGATGAGGATTAAAACCCAAATATAGAAATTAGGAAGGAAAAAACAAAAAAGTCTGCACTTAGACAAGTACAGACTTTTTTATGCTACCTCTGCGATACAGAGATATTTTTGGCTTATTTATTTTACAAGCCCTTTGTTTTTTAATCTTTTTTTCTCTGCGCCAGTCAGCCAAAAACCAATTAAAAATGAGCCTACTAACAAAGCTACAAAAAATATATAGGCGAAAATTTCCATTCCTGTCATCATATATCAAATCAATTTATGGGTTAAATACTGAAATTTTTACTTTTTGCAAAATAAGCAGAAATTCACGACCTTTCAAAATCTGGTCTTGTTTTTTTCTTGCCTTACCCCTACCCCTCTCTTGCTGAGAGGGGAAATGAGAATACTTTTACAAGAAATCTATTCTTCTGCGGTAGTAAACCACAAAGGTTTGGTATGATAATCAAGGTCATAGCCGCCAATAGCTCGAAAGGCTGCACTGTTCCAATCTTCCTCTGAAAATGAAGGAGGCAGGCAGCGTTGTACTGATTTTCCGCTATTTTCAGGCAAAAAGTTAGTGGGCAGCGTGTAGCCCATAAAAATATTGCTGTTGTAATTATAGCGGCGAAGGTCTGCCCATGCTTCTATTTGTCCATAAAGCGCAATGTATTTTTGCGACATAATGTGCTTCATTTCCAGTGTCGCGGGCGTTTGCGGAATTGCAGTGCTAAGAAAAGTAGCAATATTAGCCTCTGTTACCCCTGCCTTCTGCATATTTGCCCTGATTGCCGTTGTAAATGCCTGATAAGCAAGGGTGTTGTTGCCTGCTCTGAGCGCGGCTTCCGCTTTTATGAACTGTAATTCCGAATAAGTAATAATAGGATAAGGCTCATTGTCGCGGAAAATATACCTGCCATACACCTGTGGAAAATTGAGCAATGTAGAACCCGCAGGCAAGCCCGCGCTCGCTGCCAAACTTCTAAAAGTGCCATCAGTGGAAACTGTCGCAAACAAAGGCAATCGCGGGTCGACCACATTATTAAAATGCGTGCCATTCATCAAGTTTATCAAGGTTCTTCCATGACGGTAAGCCCCAAAGTTTGCCCTGCTTGGTCCCATAAAGCTAAAACGGTCAGCAATGTCTGTGGCAACTGTAGAAAAACGCACTATGGCATCTTCGGCATTACTGGCTAAGGCTTTATCTACAAACTCTATCACTTGGGCAGGGTTGTAGGAACGTTTATTGGAAATATGGTTTGCCAAGCGCGCTTTCATGGCAAAAACAAATTTTGTCCAAAGCTGGGTATTACCGCCATAAATAGATTCTACGCGCGCCAAATTAGGGTCTATTGTGCCGCCACTTCTACCCAGTTCGGCAAGTGCTTCATCATACAGCTTGCTGACGTTGGCATAGATGTCTTTTTGCGTATTGTAGTCAAATTTAGTGCGCGTATTGTCCCATGCTTGGTCGTAGGGCATTTCGCCAAATTGGTTCGTAGCAACGTGCCAGCTATACGCACGAATTGCCGTAGTGATGGCTTTGTACTGACCAAAGCCGCGCCTTCCTGCTTGTAACTCTATCTGATTGAGGTTAGAGCCAATGCTCCAATAGTGATTGCGGTGCGTCTGGCTTGCTGCCAAACCGCCACCCAATGCTCTTCTGCCCTGCCTATCGTAGTTGTCATTGGCGGTGGTAAATTGCAAATGCTGAATATAACGCGAAACAAAGCGATAGTCAAACATGGGTCCTTCTGCCATTGCATAAATGACCTGCGGCACGTACAAGTGCGGTGGCCCCTCTTGTGGGATAAAAGGGTCATTGTTTACGTCCAGATACTCCTTGCACGAAGAAAGTATCATTATAGAAAAAATTAATGTTAATATCTTGATTTTCATGTTTTTTTAATGATAAATGATTACTCTATTTTGGTTTAATGTTTAGCATTCAATGTCCAATATTCAATGTTCAATATTCAATATCCAATGTCCAATGTCCAATATTCAATATCCAATGTCCAATGTCCAATATTCAATATCCAATGTCCAATGTCCAATATTCAATGTCCAATGTCCAATGTCCAATGTTTGGCTTTTCCTACAAATTGGCTTTGTTATTTAAACTTTGAACCGCGCATATCAGTATTTTTCAAGTATTTTATAAGCCCGCTAATGAGTTGGGAAATTGATTTTATTTCTGCCAGCATTTCATCTAATTGGCTTTGAGAAATATAATTCCTATCAAAAATCCGATACAACTGCGAACGAACTTCCCCTGCTGAACCTTTGGCGATGGCTAAATATTGAATAAACTCCCTATTTCCTTCACGTTCAAAGCCCTCTGCAATATTGTCCATGATTGAGCCACTTGCACGATTAATTTGGTCTTTCAAGGCATAATCTTTTGAAAAAGCACCTTCTTGAGTAAGAAGAAATATTTTTTTAGCTATCTCTCTTGCTTTTTTCCAAGAATCCATCTCCTCAAAATGATTAATCGTAGCCATACCTTAAACTTTAAACCTTAAACCTTTGAACCTTAAACCTTTGAACCTTTGAACCTTAAACCTTTAAACTTTGAACCTTTGAACCTTAAACCTTTGAACCTTAAACCTTTAAACTTTAAACTTTGAACCTTAAACCTTTAAACCTTAAACCTTTAAACTTTGAACCTTAAACCTTAAACCTTAAACCTTAAACCTTTAAACTTTGAACTAAACTAAAACCCAACCCTCACCCCAAAGGAAACCGCAATAGGCGCAGGCACAGAAAAATAGTCAAAACCCACCGCACCCGCACCGCGAGCCGAAGCGTTTAAGCCATTTACGTCGGGGTCAGCACCTTTGTAATTGGTAGATAACCAGAGGTTTGTGCCTGTTACGTTAAAATCCAAACTTTTCACAAATTTAGAGCTTGCAAAGATAGTTTTTGGCAAGGTATAGCGGAAAGTAATATCACGTAGTCTTAGCCAATGGATATTTTTCTCGATATAAAGCTCTTCTATCAAGCCCGCAGGATTTGCGCCGCCCAAATAGTTGCTAAAATATGCCTGCGTAAGTTCTACCTCTTGTGTATTTGGCTGACCGTCAGCTTGCCTCACGCCCTCAAATACTGTACGCGTGCCTCTATCCAGCGTGCGTGTACCCAAGCCAAAGTTGGTCAAAGCCCAATCTGTACCGTTAAAAATATCGCCACCTACGCGAATATCAAATAAGAAAGACAAGGCAAAGTTTTTATACTTTACGGAATTGGTAATCCCTAAATTGAAGGTGGGCTGTCTATTGCCTATCAACTTGTAATTCAAATCTCGGACTGGAAAGCCATTTGTACCTATCAATACATTGCCGTTGGCATCTCTGGCTACCGAATTACCTGTAATGGAGAGAATAGACTCACCAGGTATGTAACCAGCCCTTGCGCCACCTGCCAGCCAAGTGTCTGATAAATAGAACTCTGTGAAATCACCAGGGAGAGAAAGCACCTTGTTTCTGTTCAGACCAAAGTTGGCGATAATGTCCCAAGAAAAGTTTTCTTGGCGGATAGGATTGCCCGTTATCATCAATTCTACGCCCCTATTTTCTACCTCACCTGCATTGACCAACTGCAAAATGTAGCCACTTGCATAGCTGAGGCGTGGCTGAGTAATTTGGTTTTTACTTGCCAAACGGTAATAGGTAAAATCAATGCCCAAGCGATTATTAAAAAATTTCAAATCCAACCCTACTTCATAAGAGGTAGTTGTTTCAGGAACAATTCTGGGGTTAGGACCAAAGAAACCAATATTATAGCCACCCCCTGTGCGCGTAAACTCTTGCAAAGCGGGCAAAATTTGGTGCGGTGGCGCATCTTTACCTACTTGGGCGTAGTTTGCCCTAATTTTGGCAAAAGAAAGTTTGCCCGCAGGGTCTATGTCGAGCAGTTCTGAAATCACCACACTTCCTGTTACTGATGGGTAAAAGAAACTGCGGTTTTCCACAGGAAGTGTAGAAGACCAGTCATTTCTGCCTGTTACGGAAAGGAAAATCATGTTTTTGTAGTCAAACTTCAACTCGCCAAATACCCCAACCAAGTTCCTGCGCGTGCCGCGTGTAGCCTGCTCGCGACGAAGGTTATTGGTATTGCTGATACTGGGTAAATCAGGCACTAAAAAGCCTTCGCCATAGCGAGAATCTACGCGATAATCAGTCGTAAAAATATTATGCCCAAGTGTTAAGCCTGTATTGAAGTCGCCAAATTTCTTTTTGAAGTTAAACAACAAAAAAGTATTGAGGATACGGCTTTTTTCTTCGTATTCTGAGAGAATCCCACCTACTACGCGCGACACACTTCTGTTAGGGAAACGCGCCCACGAAAGCGGGTCATAAACCGTCTGTCCTGTGGTATTGTACCAGTCGTAACCAGCTCTGCCTGTGATATTAAACCAATCTGTAACATCATATGAAAGACTTGCATTGAGCAAAAAGCGGTTGGTAATATCTTTGACGCGGTTTTTTTGTGCATTAAAGTTTGGGTTGTCAAAAACATCATCTCCTGCGCCATCTCCGTTGGCATCTGGCACTACCCCTACCAATGCGCCATCATTGTTTTGCCAATTATTGATGTCAAGCGTGCGTGGATAGAGCAAAGTGTTGTAATAAACGCTGCCCACGCCCTTGGTTACAGGAGAACGGTCTGTGGCTGAGTTAATAAAATTGACCGAAGTAGTAATTTTTATTTTGGGACTGAGCTGTACCGAATTGCTCATCTTAAAAGTATTTCTGCCATAAGCAGTATTAGGTATAGAGCCATTTTGCCTCAAAACATTGGCAGAAACATTGTAAGTGAAGGCTTCATTACCGCCGCTTACGTTCAAGTTATGGATATTGTTAAAACCCCAACCAAATACATTTTTCAAATTGTCAAATCTGGGCGTACCTGTGGGAGTAGCCGCACCCCACGCACCTATCACCGTATTGGGAATTGCAGAGCCAGGCACTGTTGTCGCCCCAGTAGGAATGCCCGAACTGAATCCATACACATCTTGGGTTTGGGGGAAACGCGTGATTCTCTCAAACTGCAAATTGCTTGTGTACTCGATGCGTGTTTTGCCTTTTGCGCCCTGCTTGGTGGTGATGATGATAGCACCCGCCGCC
>JAAFJS010000052.1 GCA_013298985.1 Cytophagales bacterium | reverse complement strand
ATGACTTTCTATAAATACTTGTACACCACAACTTGCCACTTTTGCCAAGAACTTGGTGAGTTTGGACTGCGCTCGTGGGTGTAGGTGCGCTTCGGGGTTCTCTACAATTAGGATTTCGCCTGCTTTGGCTATCAAGCCTGAAACAATAATAGGCAAAATGTAGGAATAGCCAAAACCTACGTTGGAGGGTTTGTAATCTTTACCATTAATTCTGAATAATAAAGTTACAAAAAAGTCATTTGAGAAATCATCTATAACAATACTAACATTAGTTCCTAAAACTTCGCTTAACCATTCACCTACCTGATTTACTACTGTGCGAGCATTATTACCTAAATATAATTTCTTATTAATTTCTAAGTCTTTGGTTTTTGAAATAACACTTGCAACATTTTCTCCTTTTTTATCTACTGAGATAAAAAAATCTAAATTATATTTACTGTAAATCTCCTTTGCGCCAATACGGTCAGCAGAAATATAATGAATTTTGTTATATTGTAAAATATATGCAACATTAACCCCAAATTTTTGCGATTGCATTGATACTGTGCCAATATTTGGTAATAGATTTCTATAAACTCCAAAGGCGTTCATCATACTATTGACTATCAATTCATTATGATAATAATCTATTGTACTTAGAGATTCTCCTCCTACAGCCGTAACATCAGTTTTGTAAAGTTTTAGCATATTAAATACAATATCTCTATCATCTTTATCTCCTGCTACTCTTGCTATTTTAGTAACTAATGCCTCCTGAGAATTTAGCGTTATTTCTTTGATTATCAATTTCCTATCATCATTTCCCAGCCCCATCTTATAACTTATTTCAAAATTAATTAGGTCAAAAGAAGTAAATTTATATCCTATAACTATATCATCTGTAGTTCCTAAATTACTATTCTTTACATCTTTGAAAGTACCCAAATTCAAACAATTACCATTTAGGAGTAAGTAATTGGTGTTTTCATTGTAATCTACACTTTGCTTCATTATAAGTAAAGATTGTAACAAAGTAGATTTCCCCCTGCCATTAATCCCAGTAAGCAAATTAATTTTTGAAAGCGGAAAGACCGTTTCCTCTTTAAAAACCTTAAAATTTTTGAGTTTGATTTGTGTAAGCATTTGATTTATTTTCTTAATCTACTTTCCCAAGTATTTCCTTGGCAAGTTTGAATCTATCTATCACTTTCGCTTTTGAGCCTGTTGAGAAACGCACAGCGTTGAAATAATCTTGATTTTTAAGTAATTCATCATAATTTTGAATAATACGCTCCTTATGTGTTCTCAAAAAACTATCTGTATTTATAGAGAAAAAATAAGAAATAGACTCAAACATAGAGGTATTAATAAAACCACGAGAGGTTGTTTTGCCATCTTTGTCTATAATAGGATATCTAAAATTACGATTTTCAAAAAATTCATAGGAAAACTTCATTACTCGTTTAAAATCTTGCTTTAAAATTTCTATTTCTTCTTCTCCCATTTTTTTTTGGTCATTTATTTTTTTCATTGCTTCCTCTAAAAAAGCACTTAAATCGCCTTTATAATCTTTTTCATAGTCAAAGATTTTAAAGGTTAAATATCTTAAAATTACCTCTCTATCTTTCATTCTTGTAGAGCTTACTCCATTATCAATTGCCCTTCTAAAATAATCTTGTTCAGAAAGTTCTTTTAATAATTCTGTGGCTCTACCTAAGAAGATACAATTTCTCACTTCTTGGCGATTGAGAGGGGTGCCTCCTGTATTTATCCTATCAAAAAGCTCATAGACAACTTCAATAGGTACGGAAGGTTTGATAACATAGAGCATTAAGTTCTTATCTTCAATCTTAGCTTGATAAGCACTCGTTAAATCTTGGAAATAAAGATTATTTAGAGAAGGTAATGCTTCTAAATCAGATAAGGCAAATTTATTATTGATAAAGTCGTGTAATGTTGTTGTTCTTTGTAAACCATCTATAATAAGATAATATCCATCTGTTCTCTGATTTATATAAAATGGTGGTAGTGGAAAATTAAGAATAATTGACTCTATAAATCTACTTTTCTGTTTTGGCTTCCAAACAGCATTTCTTTGATATTCAGGAATTATCAGTTGTTTACGGTCAAGTTGTCGCATAAACTGATAGATAGATTGTTTATCCTCACGAATATCAATGTCTGTTTTAGTAGGGTCATACGGGTATATTTTACCTCTATCTCCATGCTCATCTTCAAGCTTTTTGGATTGGGAATCTTCAACTATGACATCTTCTTTTGTATCTTCTAAAATATTGCTAAACTCCATGATAATAAAATGTTACTTTGTTTTTACAAAGGTAGTAACCTATCTTAAAATCTCTGTTTTTTGTATTTTTATTTTTCTATATGACACGTTTCTCTAATTTCTAAGTATTCACTCTCTCTCTTTTTGTGCAAAATCTATAGTTACAGATTGAGATAGACAAAAACCATATCATTCATTTTTGATTTCTCAACTTCCATTGCTTTTTGCCTATCTGTAAAAGCCAATTTTAACAACACTATTTTGGCAGGATTTTTTCATAAACTTCACGTTTTCAATCATCTATTTCCTCCAGCATTTCATCTTCCTTCATGCCCTTGCCTTCGCGCTTGGCAAGGCGTTTGAGCAGCATTGCCTTGAACATTTTGTCTGCCTTGTAGAGCATTGCCACTTGGCGAACATTGATGACTTTGACAAACTCTTGCAAATATTTTTTCTCAATCGCTATTTCTTTTTCTTTGAGTTCTATCACCTTATCCATGTCTTTGCGAAGCTGGTCATCACTTTTGGTTTGGAAACCTTTGCGTAGCTCGCGCTGCTGCTTGCGGATAGCCTGTAATTCCTCATTGTATTTGTTATAGACAGGCCAGAAAGCCTTAGACTGCTCAGTGGTCAAGTTTAGCTGCTGGGTAATAATGCCCACTTTGGCGGCTTCAATCTTTTCGGCAAACGCTTGCGCCCAGCTACTTTCGCTATTTGCCATAGAAAGTGTGCCTATCAATAAAATATAAAGTATTGTTTTTTTCATGTCAAAAAAATGATGTAAAGTTAAAAGCTAAATCTATTTTTATTACAGTAATTCCTCCATTTCCTCTAAGTCAAAGTCCTCGTCCAAGATTTCTTCTTCCACACTTGCCTCTTCGCTATTAGCTTGATTATCAGAATTTTGTATATAAAAATTTATCAAATCATGTTCGTAGATACCTTCTTGCAACAAATATTGCCTGATTTGCTGTTCGGAAATATCAGCAAGCGATACCTCACTATTTCCATCATCTTGCACCAAAAACTTAACCCCAAAAACTAACATCAATGCCACGCAAGCCATCGCTAAGGCATAGCGAGGATTAAAACGAAACTGCCACGCGCGTTGCTTTTTCCCTGCCTGCATTTTTTTCTGAATTTGCTGAGGCAGCGCATCAAAATAGCCTTTGGGTGCTTCGAAAGGACTTTCTATTTTTTCTATATCGTCCAACTTAAATTTTTTCACTATTTTAATTTTTTTAAATAAAACACAAGATTATTTTATAGTATAATTATTAGGTAAAATATTGATTATTAGCATTTTGTACGGTTCGCTGCTGCGATTAATTCATCACTAATAACTCATAATTACTTCATCAAATCAGTCTTCTACCACAATACTTTCTTCTACTTTTTTGACGGCAATGTGGTAAGAGGCTTTGAGTGCGCCCACTGACGTTCCAAGCACTTCTGACATTTGTTCGTAGGTCATGTCATCAAAATATTTCATATTAAATACCAAACGCTGTTTGTCAGGGAGTTGCAAGATTGCCTTTTGAAGTTTGACCTCTATTTCCTCTCCTGTAAGGTGCATGGATTTATTGGACGAAGAAAGGCTGTTCAGCTTGGTAAGGAGTTCTTTTTTGACATCATGAATAGGCAAAAAGAACCTGCGTTTTTTCTTTTCCAAAAAAGTAAGACATTCGTTGCTGGCGATTCGATAGAGCCAAGTAAAAAGCATGGATTCCTCGCGAAAGTTAGCCAAACCCTTCCACGCCTTGATGAAAACCTCTTGTGTGAGGTCGTCAGCGTCGTCATGGTCAATCACCATCTTGCGGACATGGTGATAAATGCGTTCTTGGTACTTACGAACCACTAAGTTGAAAGCGTAGCTTCTGGTATCTTCGTTTTTGAAACGAGCAATCAATTCTGAATCTTCCACTTCAATCGTATTAAGTGTTTGGGCTTTTACTTTTTTGGGCGGCAATCCACTGGCTTGCTTAGGAATCTGCTGACTTTGCGCTTCTATCATACTTCGTTTTATTGTGATTTTATCAGTTTGACAAAGCGCAACACCAAAGGTTTAACGAAGGTGCGATTTTTTTTTGAGAGAAATGAAAAAGTCAGCAGATTTGGCTTGCGCCCTTCTTATCTCCCATATTTCCTGTACGCCCAGTACGCACCTGCGCCCAAGGGAATCAAGAACCAAATTTTTGCCAAATAGATAAACAAAGCCTGCAATAACTTCCAACCAATGTTCAGAGAATCAGTAAATTGTGTTTCAAAAGAAGGCTCATAGCGGTCTGTATTGGGGTTTTCAATCACTTCTGCGTCCGTTAGCGACTCTTGGTAAAAGCGAATCTCTATTCTGGCGAAAGCTACCTTGTCTAATATATCTAACTTATTGATTTGCTGATGAATAGCTTGCCCTTGGTGGCTTGCACTTTGCTGCTCCGCCTGTGTGATTTCTTCTAATTTTTCGCCTTTCTTTTCTACGGCTTGGTCTATTTTTTGGCTTGTTTTGGCAAAAAGTTTTGCTTTTAGCTGATTACCAACTAATTGTAAAGTAACGTCTTCTGCCCTGATTTGGTGGTTTTCCAAAAAGCGATACATTTTGCTGATTTCGAGCAAGGTCGTATCCAAGTGTTGGATTGGTACGCGCATAATTACTTGGTTTTGAACTGAATACGTATTTAATTTGGTCAAAGAATCAGCACTCAAAGGCATCAGACGCGTTTCAATCAGATGGGTCGTTACGTCTGAAGAAGCAACAAAACCATCAAACTGGCGCGCCAATCGCCAGAGTTGGGTTGTTGCTTTTTCTACATTTTTGACTTTGGCGTTCATGCTGACCGTATAAACAAATTTTTTCTTGCTTAGTTGTTCGGCGAGCTCAGTATCAATGCCTTGCAGTGTTTGCTGGACTTCTTTGGCATTGTCGACAGGGGCTACGATGCTCATGGTGGCACTGTCAGCCGTTGCCGTCGTTGCTTCCGTCATCGCTTCATACTGCGCTTGGTTGGGATTACCACTGCACGCGGAAAGCATAGCAATAAAGGGGAGGATTTTGGTGAAAAATCCCCCTAACAAATTGATTTTCATAATTTTCGGGTTTAGTTATTTTTGATAACGTTTATACAATTCACCCAAAAAAGTAACCTAAGTATGGCAGTGTTTATGAAATTTTAACCAAAGCAAATTTACGCCTGCCTTTGTAGCTTGATGGGATACGTTTTTCCCGAATTCCACTGAGGCACATACAGATTTTCCTCGTCATCTACGCAGACATCATGCGGATAGATGAAAAGTTTGGAAAGCTGAGGAACAGCCTGCAAAGCCCCCTCTTTGTAAGTAGGAGCCGCACCACCAGGGCAGGAAACCACCTTATCATTTTTATCAATAATGCCCACAAAGCCCAAGCCGTTGTTGTCCCATTTGTCATTGGATTTGAGGGTGGCAAAGTAGATGTTTTCGCCTTTCACCACTGCGCGGCAGTTCCACATATTGGTCAGGGGAATGGTAGAGATGTATTTTCCATCTAAGCTAAAACGCTTAAACTGATGCTTTTGGCGGTCTGTGATGAGCAAGGTAGGATTGTTTTTGTCGCGAGTGTCCAGACAAATGCCATGACATTCCGTAAATTTTTCATTCTCCTTTCCTCGCCCACCAAACACTTGGATTAGCTCACCTTTGAAGTTATAGCGTGTGATATACTGCTCTCCATAGCCATCTGCCACATAAAAATCTCCATTGGGCGCAACCGCGATTTCGGTAGGTTTGTAATACGCGCCTTCGTATTTGTAAACGCCTGCATCTTTGGGATAGCCAATTTTGAAAATAATTTGTCCATCAAGGGTCGTCTTAAATATCTGCCTGCGGTCAGTGTCAGTAATATAGAGAAATTCCTCTCCATTTTCGTTACTCAGCGTCATTCCATGCGCGGCAGGAAACTCAGCCCCCCATTTGGAGAGCAATTTGCCCGATTTGTCATAGATAATCACGTTATTTTTGACTTCGTTGGTCAGCATGATGAGCCTTCCCTTCGCATCTTGCACCATTTCGTGGCAGTCTTTGACAGGCGTGTTGCTGTCCAAAATGCCCCAATCTTTGACTGCTTTGTAGCGAAACTGCCCATGCCCCAGTATTTCATCTTCTTTTGCCTTGCCAAAGTTGAGGTGGGGAAAAGCAAAGGCGGCTGCCGTTGCGCTTGCTGTTTTGGTAATAAAATCGCGTCTTTTCATATTTAATTGAGTTTAATTAATTAAATGTTCTCTCTTTTAGTGAGTTCCCACACTTGCAGTGCGCCCGTTAAAACGGTGGTTATAGAGTATAATATATTGGTTATCATTTTTTTAACACCTCGCTTGCGCCGCAGTGGAACTGGGGTGAGCCACAGAACGGATATTTTTTGAATACCAATTAAATTTGATACGTGAATGAGTGAATAACCTCAAAATTAAAGATTTTTGTCCTTATTTCTTTGCAATTTGTTTTTATATTTGCCCAAAACTTAATAAACAAAATGAAGCATACAAATTTTTATATCACTCCTTTTTTAGTGATTTTTACTTTTTTCACACACTTGCTTTTTGCTCAAAATCAGGAAGATACAACCCCAAAGCGAGAGCAAGAATTTTACAGCAATGGCAGTGTGAAAGCCGAAGGAGAAAAATTAAACGGTAAAAAGCAAAATTATTGGTATTATTATCATCAAAACGGCAATATCAGTGCCTTTCAGCGTTTTACGAATGACCAACTGGACGGGCTTTGCAAATATTATGATTTCAATGGCGTGCTGGAACGCATGGAAAACTGGAAAGGTGGGATTCAAGAAGACTCTACTTTTCATTTTTACCCCAACGAGCAGGTCAAAAAAAAGGGTATTTTCCGCAATGGAATGTACGAAGGCGTTTGGATTCACTTTAACGAAAATGGAAGTTTGAAACAAAAAGGCGTATACATAGAGGGTGTACCCAATGGCGAGTGGGAAATCTACAATGAAAAAGGGGTGCTGATTCAAAAAGGAAAATACAAAGACAACAAAGAAGATGGCTTTTGGCAGTTTTTTGACGACAATGCCAAGTTAGCCTACGAAGGCTATTTCAAAGAAGGCATAAAAGTAGGCGATTGGTTTAAGTTTTCTAAAAATGGGAAAAAGAAAAAATATGATTATTCGAAGGAATAGCCCTCTCCCCTCCCTAATGCTTTTTATTTCATCATATCTTTTAGTAGCTCAAACTCCATCGCGGGCGAGGCGCGTTCGTATAGCGTGTGATATACAGCCCTCGTAATGGGCATATTGACCTTGTATTTTTTGTTGATTTCATAAATAATTTTGACAGCGTAATAACCTTCTGCTATCATTTTCATCTCCATTTGCGCCGATTTGACCGAATAGCCACGCCCTATCATGTTTCCAAAAGTGCGGTTGCGGCTAAACTGAGAATAGGTCGTTACCAGCAAATCGCCCAAGTAAGCAGAGGCATTCAGGTCGCGTGCGTGAGGCTCGGCTACCTCCAAAAATCGCCTAATTTCTTGCATCGCGTTAGACACCAAAACGGCGTGAAAATTATCGCCATATCCCAGCCCATGTGCCATGCCGCAGGCAACCGCAATGATATTTTTCATCACTGCACAGTATTCCACTCCATCTATGTCAGCTACGACGCTTGCCTTGATAAATCGGCACTTGACCAAGTTAGCAAACTGCTGCGCCTTGTCAATGTCCTGTCCGCCAATGGTGAGGTAAGATTGTTTTTCTAAGGCAACTTCTTCGGCATGGCAGGGACCCGCAATCACCAAAAAATAGTCGTCAGCAAGCCCAAATCGCTTGGCTACGTAATGCGTAATGAGCATATTATCCATCGGAATCATGCCTTTGATGGCAGAAATCACGATTTTATTTTTCATGTCTTCGGGCGAGAGCCTTTTGAGGACATCAGCCACAAAAGCGGCAGGGACAGCAAGCACGACCATCTCTGACTCACTTACGCTTTTTCGCAAATCGTGCGTGGGGCTGACCTTGGCAAGGTCTATCTGTACGCCACTGAGGTAGCTGGGATTATGTTTGTAGTTGATAATATGCTCAATATCAGTCTGCGAGCGCATCCACCAGCGAATATACACATTGTTTTCTGAGAGCATTTTCACGATTGCCGTTGCCCAGCTTCCGCCGCCAATCACCGCTATTTTGGTAGGTTTGTTTTGATAAGTAGTTGCCAATGGAAGTAAGTAGTTTTGAGTTTTTCTTGATAAATTCTTAAAAACAGCGAAATTTAAAAGAAAAATTTGACTTCATACCAAAATTATTCGGTAGCTTTATTATGTTGTTGGTGTTGCACA
Source organism: Cytophagales bacterium (assembly GCA_013298985.1). Classification (GTDB taxonomy): domain Bacteria; phylum Bacteroidota; class Bacteroidia; order Cytophagales; family Thermoflexibacteraceae; genus Thermoflexibacter. Next base: position 18,615 of record JAAFJS010000052.1, on the reverse strand, counting down.
CCGCGTTCAACACACAACAACGGCATAAAAGCATTACTTGTTTAAAAACTATCAATTATTTTTCTTAAAAATCCAGAAAGTGATTTTATTTTAAGAGATTTGGCAGGAGTAAACCTTTTGTAGTTTTGCACATACTTCCAACAAAGCGAAGGATAAATATCATTTTTTGTTATCAAAATAAGACAAAAAAAAGTTAATCAAAACCTCAAACCAAGCCATCATTATGTCATTAAAAATCGGAGGGGTTCACCCCATTGCCAAGAAAAATGCAGAAGCCCAACTGAGCATTGCCAAGGAAAACAAAGAGTTTTTAGATGTCGTTTTTTATAACACGTCTAAAAGTAAAGACTACGCCAAAGCGTGGGGACAGGCTACGTTGCGCTACGGATTGTATGTGGAAAATAATATTCCATTTTTGCTGGTCGAGCTACCCAGCGAGAAAAAAAGCTATTGCCTCCCCGCCAATGTGTATGAAATTGGGCAAAATGACCGCGCCAACTGGCTCAAAGAAACGGATACGACGATGAACGTTTTTCTGATAAATGGCACGAGTAATGTGATAGAATCGATGCGAACGATAGCTTTTAATACCAGCATCGCGGCTGACCTCCGCAAAGCCTGCCAAGCACAACTGGCTCAGTACAAGGACAGTACCACAGTAGTCCAAGCTACCGCTACGATTGTGGGCAAGCTCAATGCGCCTGCCATGGTCGCCAAGGCAAAAATGATTTCACTTTTGCAAGTATAAGCATGAAAAAAAATAAAGTTACGTTTTATATCTATCTCATTTATTTTGTATTTGCACTGCTCATGCACAGCATTTTGATAACCATCGAGCAGTCTATCTATGTCTATGCGATAGACAGAAGTAAATCGTTTATACTATTGATAATGAATTATGTAGGGGTGCTTTTAGTGCCTATTTTCTTCACAAATCTGCTTAGAAAAACGCCCTATAAAAAGCTACTTTTATTTTTATTGGCATTGGCTGGACTTGCCTGCCTGCCTGTACCTCTGACCAAAAATCTTGACTTCCCTAAGATTTTGGCTTTGCTCATAGGCTTTGTATATGCCTGTATGCGAATCTCCACTTATGCCTTTTTGAAGACAATCCATGAGCAAGAAAGACTTTATGCAAGCATTATGAACAAGTTAGATGCAATGTTTGCCTTGGGTTTTGTGATAACTTGGGCTATTTTTGGAACGTTGGTGGTGTTCAATATCTCTTGGCTTAGTTTTTACTGGGGCATTGCCTTTTTGGTATTTTTGCTTATTGCGCTGGTGGCGCGCACCAAGTTTGATACCATAGAGTCAACCAAACTGATTACTCCAAAACCCGCCCAACAATGGACGGTTACTTTTTTTGCCCTTCTCAAACCTCAGTCTATTTATGCGTCAGTCATTCGCTTTTTCAAAGATTTGGGCGAAAGTATTTGGTCTTTGGCGGGGCTGCTGCGCTACTCGATGCTATTTATGTTGGTGATTTGCATGGGCTTACTTGCCATCATTCAAGTCCATTTTATCAGGTTCATTCCGCAAATTGGCGGACAGTTCCCGAATATACCAAGTGTGGATACTTACCTGACCATTATGACTTTTCTTGCACTTTTTATGGGGCGCATCTTGGCAAGTTTCCTGTTGCCTATTTTTTCCACCAAGTACCTACTCTCCATCTTTCTTTCTATCTTAATTTGCACGATTTTGTTGCTTTCTTTCCAAATAGAGGAACTTTTACTTTCTACTAACGTGCTTTTATTCAATGATTTACCCTCTGCGGTTTGGCTTATTCCCATGATGGGTTTTGTGTGGGGACCAGTGATGCCCACGCTAAACGCGATAGTGCTGCACCACGTAGAACCTCAAAAGGCATACGCTGTTGCGGGTATGATTATTTTTGTTATTTTTGGGGTAGAAGTGATGTGGGACGGGGCAGCCAGCACCCTATTTGAGCAGTTTAATCTTCCTATTGCGCTGCTTTTGGCGGTCATTCCTACTATTTTGCTCCTGATTATCAGCCTTTTATTCTTGAATGATTTACAAAATACCAATAATAGGACGACAGCAAAAAATTAGATAAATAACACGTTTCTTTAAAGGGATAAACAATGAGAAAAATAATAAAAGATTTTATACCACCAGTAATTTTGAAGTTGCTGCAAAAAAAGAAAGCCATAAATACTCAAATTTTCTTAAATTATCAAGATGCCTTGAAATTATGTACAACCAATGCTTACGAAGAGAAAGAACTTATTGAAGTTATTTTTAAAAAAACTAAACAATTTTCACAAAATCTCAAGACAGCAATAATACCTATCTCAGAAACAGTTGCGTATAGTTTACTTTCAGTAATCAATCCTATTATTGAAAGTAAGACTCATCAACTGAATATTTTAGATTTTGGTGGTGCTTGTGGCGCACATTATTTTCATCTTAGAAGTCTTATAAGTAAAGAATTGAAACTAAATTGGGTTGTTGTAGAAACACCAGCAATGGTAAAGTATGCAAAAGAATTGGAAACCGATGAACTCTCATTTTTTGATAATTTTGCAGATGCAATCAGCAAACTTAGTAAAATTGACCTTTTGCATACTTCTGGAACATTGCAATGTGTGGACAATCCACAAAAATACTTAGCTGAAATTCTGAACTGCAATGCAAATTGGTTGCTATTTAACAGGTTAGGGCTAAATAAAATTGACAGAGATGTTGTAACAATACACACCTCAAAATTAAGTTGGAATGGCATTGGAGAGTTACCAGAAGGCTATACTGATTGATAGATGGCTTAACTATCCATTTAACTTCCTATCTGAAGTTAAATTTTTAAAGGTATTGAAAGAAAAATATTCATTCGTTGCAAAATTTAATGACCAAAGCGGAATGTATGCAGTAGATGGCGAAGAAATAATAGGCTACGGGCTATTGTGCAAAAAAAACACCTCATAGTTTTTTATTTCTATGAGGTGATTATATTTTTTGTTAAACTTTGTAAAATAACTTTGAATTACAAAGTTCTTTTGATATATTTGTTTAATCAAAAAATCTTTATAAGCATACTTCAAAATCAATCAAATGAGAAAGAAACATCTTTTGCTTGGCGTAGCTGTACTTTATTACAGTTTCCTATTTTACCATCAAACCGCGGGAATTAATTTTCTGATATTTAATGTTGCCCTTATTGCGATTGCGCTTTATCAGGAGAATACTATCTGGAAATCAAATACTTGGCTTGCGTCAGCTTTTGCTTGCTTACTCACCTCTGCAAGCATTGCTTACCATCACACCAATCTGTCAATCATCGCCAACCTGATTTCGCTGGTCGCCTTGATGGGGTTCAGCCGTCATCGTAAGGTTTCTCTGCCCACAGCCATCGCAAATGCTGTGGTTTCTTTTATGACTTCACATTTTTTGGCTATCAGCGAAAAGTTCAATTTGCAACAGGCTTATCAAACCATAGGAGGAGAAACAAAGCCAATAAAGAACGAGAGTAATATTTTTGCTAAAAAAGCCATTAAAATTGGCGTACCTCTCATCGTTACTTTGTTGTTTTTAATTATCTATATGAGTGCCAATCTTGCTTTTAATCAGTTTGTTAGCAGTCTTTTCTCGACTAATTTTATCTCTTGGAGTTGGGTTGTTTTTACTTTTGGTGGCTTCATGTTACTTTTCCCATTTTTTTATCCACAAATTATTAATGAACTGACAGACTGGGACTTAGCAAGTAGCGACAGGCTTGTACGTACTCGTAGAAATGTCAAAGAGGCAACTTTCAGGCTTTTAGACCTCAAAAATGAATACCAAACGGGCTGGCTCATGTTTGCCATGCTTAACGGATTACTTCTCTTTGTCAATGGTTTAGATGTTTATTACTTGTGGATAGTCAGGCAGTTACCGCAGGGAATCGTTCATGCAGATTACGTTCACCAAGGCGTGTATGCCTTGATTTTGTCTATTGTGCTGGCGATTGCAATTATCTTATATTTTTTCAGAAGAAGCCTCAATTTTTACTTTGATAACCAACTTCTAAAAAATTTGGCTTATGCGTGGATTGTCCAAAATATTTTTTTAGTAATCACAACTACTTCTAAAACAATGATTTACGTAAATCAATTTGGACTTACACACAAGCGTATAGGTGTTTTTATTTACCTGACCCTGACCTTGATAGGATTGATAACCACTTTTATCAAGATTTACAAAATCAGAGGAAATTGGTTTTTATTTCGCAAAAATGCGTGGGCTTTTTATGCTGTTTTGCTTTTTGCTACTTGCTTTAATTGGGATAGAATCATTACCAATCAAAATTTGCAAAACATTCATTCTCAGGAAATTGACTTTCTGTATCTTGTCAATCTATCATCCTCAAACCTACCAGAACTGGTGCGCTATGCTGCCACTTTGCCCAAAAATCACCAAACAATGGGTTATTCCAGTGAGAATATAGGACAGGAAAATCAGCAAGACATTGTTTATAATACCAAAGGGCTTATCCAAACAAAGCAAGATGTTTTCTTGGAAAAGTACAAAAAGCGTTTAGAAGAAAACGCGTGGCAATCATGGAATTATGATGACTATCGGATTTGTCAAGCCATCACTGATAAAAAATAAACTTGTAATACAAACTTATCCATTTTTCAAACAAAACACCTCATAGTTTTTTATTTCTATGAGGTGTTTATATTTTTAAATTAAAATTTGCATTTGAATTTTTATTTCTCAAATACACCTTTTAGTCCATTGTAATCTCCAATGCTAACCCGCGTAATTCGTGAATCAATACGTTGAAAGATTCGGGAATACCAGGTCTTGGCATATTTTCACCTTTGACGATACACTCGTAGGCTTTGGCTCTACCTACCACGTCATCAGATTTGATGGTGAGTATTTCTTGCAAAATATTTGATGCACCGAATGCCTCTAATGCCCACACTTCCATTTCTCCAAAACGCTGACCACCAAACTGCGCTTTACCGCCCAAAGGCTGCTGCGTAATGAGTGAGTAAGGTCCGATAGAACGTGCGTGCATCTTATCATCAACAAGGTGTCCGAGTTTGAGTACATAAATCACACCTACGGTAACTTTGTTCTCAAATTTTTCCCCAGACAATCCGTCAAAAATATCAGTACGTCCCCAATCAGGCAAGCCTGCCGCTTTGAGTTCTTTTTCTACATCTCCTTCTGTCGCGCCGTCAAAGATTGGTGTGGCATATTTTTTACGCATTTTCAAGCCCGCCCAGCCCAATACAGTTTCGTAAATCTGACCTAAGTTCATACGTGAAGGTACACCCAGAGGGTTTAGTACGATGTCCATTGGCGTTCCATCTGCCAAGAAAGGCATATCTTCTTCCCTTACAATTCGTGCAACAACACCTTTATTTCCATGTCGACCTGCCATTTTATCACCAACTTTTAGCTTGCGTTTCTTGGCAATATAGACTTTGGCTAACTGCACGATGCCCGCAGGAAGCTCATCACCTACTTCTAAGGCAAATCGGTCGCGTTTGAAGAAACCGCTTAACTCGTTGCGTTTGTTGATATAGTTTTTCACCATCTCGACCACGAGTCTGTTCATTCTCTCGTCGTCTGTCCAGCCATCAAGGTTTACATCAGAAATTAAGTTTACCTCATCAGGTACGTTATAGCTACTTTCATCTCTGTATGGATTTTTGGCAGGGAAAAGGTTATTCTCAATATTCTGACGGTTAAATTTCGTATTTTTAGAAATCAAATCATCACCAAATTTGTGCTTTACGCCTTTGCTTGCCTTGCCTTCGAGTAATGTAGTCAATTTACCTATCATTTTCTCGCGCAAACCAGACAGGTTTTTTGCATATTTCTGTTTGAGTTGCTCCACTTCTCTTTTTGCCTTCACGCGCAATTCCTTGTCTTTCTTAGGGCGAGAGAAAAGTTTGGTATCAATGACTACGCCACGCAATGAAGGTGGTGCTTTCATCGAAGCGTCTTTCACATCACCTGCTTTGTCCCCAAAAATAGCACGCAAGAGTTTTTCTTCTGGCGTAGGGTCTGTTTCGCCTTTTGGTGTAATTTTACCAATCAAAATATCGCCTTCGCGTACCTCTGCGCCTATGCGAATGATGCCATGCTCGTCAAGGTTTCTCACTGCTTCCTCACTCACGTTTGGAATTTCAGAGGTCAATTCTTCTTCACCACGCTTAGTATCACGCACTTCCAATTCAAACTCTTCGACGTGAACAGAAGTAAAAATGTCTTCTTTGACTACTCTTTCAGAAATTACAATCGCATCTTCGAAGTTATAACCCTGCCAAGGCATGAAGGCTACGAGCATATTACGTCCCAAAGCCAACTCCCCATTTTGAGTAGCATATCCTTCGCATAGCACCTGTCCTTTCAACACGTTTTGCCCTTTACGAACGATAGGCTTTAAGTTTACGCAAGTATCTTGGTTGGTACGGCGGAATTTGGTGAGGTGATAAGTAAATAATTCATCTTCGAAACCTACTAATTTTTGGTCATCAGAGAGGTCATATTTCATCACAATTTTATCAGCATCAACAAAATGCACCTTTCCGTCTTCCTCAGCCATAATTAATGTACGAGAATCAAGCGCCACTCTTCTTTCCAAACCAGTTCCCACGATAGGGGCTTCTGGTCTAAGCAAAGGCACAGCCTGACGTTGCATATTCGAACCCATCAAAGCGCGGTTTGCGTCATCATGCTCCAAGAAAGGAATCAGAGAAGCCGCCACCGAAACAATCTGATTGGGCGCAATGTCCATATAAGTAAGCGTTGCAGGCTCTACTATTGGGAAATCGCCTTCGAATCTTGCCTTCATTTTATCTACCAAGAAGTTACCATCATCATCAATGAAAGCATTTGCTTGGGCAATGTGATGTCCGTCTTCTTCTTCGGCAGTCAAGTAAATTACATCTTTTTTCGTATTTACCTTACCGTCTTTTACTTCGCGATAAGGCGTTTCGATGAAGCCCATGCCGTTTACTTTGGCGTGGACACACAAAGAAGAAATCAAACCAATGTTAGGACCTTCGGGAGTTTCAATCGTACACAAACGACCGTAGTGCGTATAGTGAACGTCGCGAACCTCGAAGCCTGCACGTTCTCTGGACAAACCGCCTGGACCAAGGGCAGACATTCTACGCTTGTGCGTAATCTCCGCCAGAGGATTGGTTTGGTCCATGAATTGAGAAAGCTGATTCGTGCCAAAGAAAGAGTTAATCACCGAAGAAAGTGTACGTGCATTAATCAAATCAACAGGCTTAAAGTCCTCATTATCACGCACATTCATTCTTTCCTTGATGGTACGCGCCATACGAGCCAAGCCCACCGCAAACTGACCGTATAACTGCTCGCCTACGGTACGCACCCTACGATTGCTCAAGTGGTCAATATCATCAACCACCGCCTTAGAGTTTATCAGCGTAATCAAATACTTAATGATTTCGATAATATCTTCTTTGGTCAGCACCCTTACGTCCATAGAGATGCCCAAACTCAATTTCTTATTGATTCTATAACGACCTACCTCGCCCAAATCATAGCGTTTATCACTGAAAAACAAACTTTGGATAATCTCTCTCGCTGTTTGTTCGTCGGGAGCTTCTGTATTACGTAACTGTCTGTAAATCTGCTCAACAGCTTCTTTTTCAGAGTTCGAATTATCTTTTTGTAACGTATTATAGATAATTGCATAATCCATCACGTTAATATCTTGACGGTGCAAAATAATCGTGCTTACACCCGAGCCAATAATCGTTTCAATATCATCTTCCTCTATAATATGGTCGCGCTCAAGCATGATTTCATTTCTTGGAATCGTAACCACCTCGCCAGTATCTTCGTCCACAAAGTCTTCCATCCAAGTTCTCAGCACCCTTGCTGCCAACTTTCTACCCACCGCACTTTTCTTCAAAACCGCAGGCATAGCAGACATTTCCTCTGAAAGTTGGAAAATGTCCAAAATTTCTTTGTCAGAGCCAAAGCCAATAGCCCTCAAAAGCGTAGTTACTGGAAATTTCTTTTTACGGTCAATGTAGGCAAACATGACGTTATTTACATCGGTAGCAAACTCAATCCAAGAACCTTTGAATGGAATAATACGCGCAGAGTATAGCTTCGTACCGTTTGTGTGCTTGCTTTGTGCAAAAAACACCCCAGGCGAACGGTGTAACTGCGATACCACGACCCTTTCTGCCCCATTGATAACGAAAGAACCGCGAGCAGTCATGTAAGGAATATTTCCTAAAAACACTTCTTGCTCAATCGTTTCAAACTCATCATTGTCCTCATCATTGCAAGAAAGCTTTAATTTTGCTTTCAAAGGCACAGAATAGGTAAGCCCCCTGTCAATACACTCGTCAATCGTGTATTTGGGTGGGTCAATCATGTAATCCACGAACTCCAATACAAAGTTTTCTCTCGAATCGGAAATAGGGAAGTTTTCGGCAAAAACCTTAAACAGACCTTCTTCTTTCCTTTTCTCTGCCGCAGTGTCCAACTGGAAAAAATCCATGAACGACTGTACCTGAACATCTAAAAAATCAGGATAAGGAATAACGTGTTTGATTCCTGCAAAGGAATATCTCCCGTCGACTATTTTTGGCTCCAAGTTATTGATATTTATATAGTTAAATACGTATCTATTCACTACCAAAAGGCGGTAAAGTTATTACACGCCTCAAACAACTCGCAAAGGTGATAATAAAAATTTAATATTCAAAATAAATTTTTATGTAAAAATAAAAACTTGCAATTCACATTTCAATTCTCCAAATTTGAAGTCCAAAAAAATTCAACAGTATGATAGTTTCGCCAAACGAGTCTTTCCAAATTGTGTATGCACTTTTCGAACACCAATTTTTGGGCTATCTTTTTGAGTCCTTTGTGGTGCAGTTAGATGCAAACAGGCGATTGACACTCAAATACCAAAATATTTCCTCCGCCAATGCCCAAGAGTTTGCCAAAGGACTGAATGATGCTGATTTTGAACTCATTAAGCTTATGGATTCTATGCAGCAAGATGCAGTTACACGCCAATATTCCAATAAAAAACTACTCCCTACCGCCTTTTTTCTCAAAGTGTATGACGCGCAAACGGGCGATAAGGTTTTGCAAAACACGATTCAGCAAAGTTTGGAACGCAAGCGCGCCGTCGTGTTGGAAAAACTGCGAGGAAAATTGCTTTTTGAGATGGGCAACGACGGTAATCCTACCCAAAGGCGTATTTATATAGAAAAAGAAAAAGCAAGCGTACTGTTTCATTTTCGCAGGAATGAAGCCGATACGCACTACTTCCCCACGCTGAAATACAAGGGACAAAAACTGGAATTTCAGTACCAAAATGCCATTCTGGTCTGCAACGAACCCGCGTGGTTATTGCTCAAAGGCTCTCTCTATCACTTTGAAAAAGAAGTAGATGGCAATAAATTAAAACCTTTTTTGCACAAAAAATTCATTGCTGTCCCACGCAAATTAGAAGAAGATTATTACAAAAAATTTGTAGTTCCACTTATTGAAAATTTTGATGTCTATGCCAAGGGATTTGACATCAAAACGATAGAAACTGAGCCAACGCCTATTTTATTTTTTTACGAATTGGCGGGGAATAGCGACACCTCAATTTTTGGTGAAAACAATGAAAACAAGATAGGCAAGATAGTTTTTGAACTTATTTTTGATTATAAAGGCTACCGTTTTAGGGCAGAAGACCTTAGCCCTGTTAATGTTGCCTTAGAAAAAACGCCCATAGAAAACGAGGATTTTTTATACACTTTTTATCGCCTCAAACGGCAGTTACTCAAAGAAGAAGGTTTACAAATCAGCCTCATTACCAAAGGTTTACCGCTTAAAAATGGAAAAATTGCCTTAGAAAAAACGGTTGCTTTTCAGTGGCTCAGTCAGATGCAAAACGCACTACTTGACGAAGGCTTTTTGATTCAGCAGCAGGGCAGAGAACAAAAGCGTTATTTTGTGGGCAAAACGCATATCAACTTGGAAATCAAGGAGAACTATGATTGGTTTGACATCAATGCAACGGTTATTTTTGGTGAATTTGAGATTCCTTTTCTCAAAATTAGAAAATTGATGCTCAGTGGCAAATACGAGTTTGCCCTACCCAATGGAGAGATTGCGGTTATTCCAGAAACTTGGTTTACGCAATATATTGATTTAATGCAGTTTATGGACGAAAAATCAGAAAGTTTGACGCTGAGAAAGCATCATCTTTCTTTGGTGCAGGAATTGCAAACGGGCGGACTGGCGCAGGTAGCTATGAGCCGAAAGTTAGAGCAACTACGTGATTTTGAGCAGATTGAAGACCTGATGCTCCCCGAAGGATTTGAGGGGGAATTGCGTCCGTATCAAAAAGCAGGGTTTAATTGGCTGATGTTTTTGAATCAATATCGATTTGGCGGTTGCCTTGCGGACGACATGGGCTTGGGCAAAACGGTGCAAACGCTGGCAATGTTACAAGCACAAAAGGAAGATGCTGAAAAAAATGGCGAGGCAAAACCTGTTTCTATGCTGGTGATGCCGACTTCCCTACTTTATAATTGGGAAATGGAAGCCAAAAAATTTACCCCAAAACTCAAAGTATTGATTTATAATAAGACAGATAGGCTAAAAAACACCAATACTTTTGCCTATTATGACCTAATTTTGACTTCTTACGGCATTGTGCGCTTGGACATTGAGGTTTTGAAGCAGTTTTATTTTCATCATGTTATACTGGACGAATCTCAGGCAATCAAAAATCCTGAATCTGCTATCTCTCAGCTAATCAAAGACTTAAAATCAAAACATCGCTTGGTTTTGACTGGAACACCGATTGAAAATAGTACGATGGATTTGTGGTCGCAGTTGTCTTTTGTGAATGGAGGCTTGCTGGGCAGTCAGTCTTTTTTTCAAAAGGAATTTTTGCAACCCATAGAACGAAACCAAGATGTGGGCAAACTCCAAAAGCTACAAGCCATCATCAAACCGTTCGTACTTAGGCGGCATAAATCGCAGGTAGCCAAAGACTTACCTGACAAAGAGGAGCATATTCATTACTCAGAAATGAGTCCGTCCCAAGAAACGAAATATGAGGAAATTAAGTCGCACTACCGCAACCAAATCTTGGAATTGATAGACAAACAAGGCTTGGCACAATCCCAACTCATTGTTTTACAGGGCTTAACAAAGCTAAGGCAGGTGGCAAATCACCCGCGCATGATTGATGAGGAATATGAGGGCGATTCGGGCAAACTTCGGGACGTGATTCACAAATTAGAAACTGCACTTAGCGAAGGGCATAAAGTATTGATTTTTAGTCAGTTTGTAAAGCATTTGACCATTATTCGCCACGAATTAGACAAGCGAACCATAAAGTATGCTTATTTGGACGGCTCTACCAAAGACAGGCAGGAGCAGGTGGAGTTATTTCAAAAAAATGAGGAAATTCCAGTTTTCCTCATTTCCCTCAAAGCGGGCGGAACGGGCTTAAACCTGACAGCAGCAGATTACGTTTTCCTGCTTGACCCTTGGTGGAATCCTGCCGTAGAAGCGCAGGCAATAGACCGCGCGCACCGCATCGGGCAGGAGAATAAAGTATTGATTTACAAGTTTATCACCAAAAATACGGTGGAAGAAAAAATCTTGTTGTTACAGCAAAGCAAAACTAAGCTGGCAAGCGACCTCATCACCACAGAGGAAAGTTTTGTAAAACAGCTTACACAGATAGACATAGAGCAGTTATTGATATAAAAAGCTAAAAACTCACTTGTATTTCCTTCCTTCCATGCTCAGTTTCCAAGTGTCGGTGCGAAAAGGGCAGGCAGGAAATCCCTCGTGATTGTAGAGATTTGCCTCGGCGGGGCAGTTGTCCCAAGCATAGCGAACTGCCACAGGAACAGGCACTTGCTCGCTAAAAACGACAACTTTGCCATTTTCTATCCACGCCTTTGCCCAGTAAAATTTTTGGTCAATGCCTGCCACTGCAAAGTTTTTGAGGTAGCCGTATTTGTCTTTGCTCATCAGCCCACTTCCCACATTTTTGAAGGTAAGGATTGCCTTGCTACCTTCTATTTTCATGGATTCGTACATGGGGCTTTCCCCCACTATACTTTTGCCATAAAACTGCTTCAAAGCATTCATAGCCAGTCGCTTGCCTACGTCTTGCTTATTGCGCGGGTGAATGTCTTTTGCCTCCCCTATGTCAATCGTTACCGCCATGCCAGTATTGGGCAAGGAAAGCGTTTGGGTTTGTGCTTCGCGCAGTTCTGCCCAGTTACTTTGGTCGCTTTTTTCGGCTTGCTCCCCGAAGTTTGCCAGTTGGACAAAAAGAAAAGGGAAATCACCTTGTTTCCAGTGTTTGCGCCAATCCCGAATCATCATCGGGAAAATCTGCTTGTACTGCACTGCCCACTCCACATTAGACTCGCCCTGATACCAAATCGCGCCCTTGATGCCATAAGGAATAAGTGGATTTATCATGCCATTAAAAAGCAAGGCGGGAAAGCGATTGGGGTCGGGCGGTGGCAGTAGAAAGGTTTTATCTACAATTTTATACTTCCAATCCCCAGCCAGCGAAATATAAAAATCTTTGCCACTGAGGTTAAAATCTTTTTTATCGCCCAAAAAACCACCTTCCGACCACCAATCTGTAAGGCGAATCGCTATGCTGTTCGTCCCTGCTTTTAGCACATTTTCAGGTACTTGATAGATTTTGCTTGGGTAATCAGCAAGTTGTTTGTCTATTTTTTGTCCATTGATGTAGGTAACATCTTGGTCGTGGACTTGGCAGAGGCTAAGTTTGGCTTCGGTTGGTGTAAAATTGGCAGGAAGCTCAAAGTTCCTTCTGTACCAAATCGTACCGTTTAGCGTAGTAAATAGGTTTTTATCGTCCCTGTCAGGCAGTGGAGTAACGCGCCAATCGCTATCGTTCAAGTCTGTTTTGTAGAATAGTTCTTCGACTTCTTTGCTCGGAAGCCCCTCTTTATCAATAATTTGCTGGACAAACTCTCTTTTTTGATTTTCTTTTTTCAGGGATGCTTCCCAGTCCATCGCGGGTGAGGGAACTAAGTTTTTGTAATCTTCACTTGCCAACAAACTTTCACCACTTGTCCAGACTTCGGCGCAAGTTCCTCCCCAAGAGGTATTTATTAAGCCAATGGCTACGTTTAGCTCTTGGTGTAGCTGGCGAGCAAAAAAATAACCTACTGCCGTAAAATCACTGACCGTTTTTGGGCTACATACCGCCCAATTTCCGCCCGAAATATCGTCTTTGGGCTTGATACTGCCTTCTCTGGGGACAAAAAACTGCCTAATTTGTGGAAAATTAGCGTTTTGGATTTCCCAAGGTGCATTTTTTGTATCTTTCATTGAAAACTCCATATTGGACTGACCGCTACAAATCCAAACTTCGCCAATCCAAATATCCGTCAAATTAATTTCGTTTTTTCCCTTGATAGTCAGCGTATAAGCCCCTCCTGCGGACATTGCGCTCAGGCGCACGCGCCACTTGCCGTTCTTATCTGCGACCGTTTTTTGTACTTGCCCATTCAGCGAAACGGTGATTTTCTCCCCCTTCTCTGCCCAGCCCCAAACAGGAATAGGCGCGTCGCGCTGCAAAACGGCATGGTCAGCAAAGAGCTTGGGTAAGCGCACCTCTGCCAGTGCTAAGTAATTGATAAACAGACAAAAAATAGTCAGAATAATGTTTTTCATTTTCATTAGATATAGATTTTGTTGCCTCAAACATAAGGTTTTTTGAATGCAAGTGCGAATTTTTATGTATTGATTTTATATCTTTGCACTTCAAATTTTTCAAACCTGTAATTCCAAAAGGCAATGTATAATACAACAGAAATGTATAAGCGACAAGTCAGTGTTTATACCGAACGCGTCCCCAACCCAAATTCTATGAAGTTCGTGATGAATTTCATGCTTGCCAAAGATGAAACCCTATTGCGCGACTATCCTGATGTAAGCACTACCGCAGATTCGCCTTTGGCAGAGGCTTTGTTTGGATTTGACTATGTAAAGCGCGTTTTTATCACCAAAAATTTTGTTACCATCACCAAAGACGAAGCCACTGACTGGGACGATATTCTCAAAGAACTCAAAGTATATATCAAAGAGTACATAGAAGACGGCGGACTGGTTTTCGAAGGGCAAGACGATGAAGATGAACCAATTATTGGTGCTGGTGCAGATAACGATACAGCTACGGTGCGCCAAATCAAGGAAATCTTAGAAGAATACATCAGACCTGCCGTAGAAGGCGACGGTGGCGCGATTATGTTCCACTCCTTCGACGAGCAAACAGGTAAGGTCAAAGTCCTTTTGCAAGGCTCGTGTAGCGGCTGCCCTTCTTCTACGGTTACACTCAAAGCGGGCATCGAAAATATGCTGACGCGCATGGTGCCAGGCGTAACCGAAGTGATTGCGGAAGGAGTGTAGGAGTTATGAATTATAAGTTATGAATTATGAATGAATCGTACAAATATCTCATAACCAATATCTTATGCAATAACTACAATATACCCTAATTTTGTTTAGCCTCTTAGCTTAGTAAATTTGAAAGAAATTTCATTTGTTTTTTAATTCAAAAAAGTTAAAGTGTATTAATTCTTTAAACGTTCTGTTGTAAGTATCGTTAGGTACTTAGAGTAAAAGATAGTAGCATTTATTTATTAGCTCAGTAGAGGTGGTACAAAAATTTGATAGTGAATTAGTTACGTCCCTAACGGGACTAATTCTTGTTATTTTTAATCATTTCTACAAAACGGTCGTCCTTAACAGGACTTTAAACTAACAAGTAAAGAGTTTCCTTTTGTTTAATTACTTATAAAAAACATAATCAAAAATCAATATGACTACTGTTCTCTTAGGAATTGGAATTTTCGGAATTTTCTTTATTCTGATGTCGGTACGCCTCATTTTTATCAAAGATGGCGAGTTCAGAGGCACTTGCGCGAGCCAAAGCCCTTATCTAAATAAGGAAGGAATCACTTGTAATCTATGCGGCAAAGAGGTAGGCACTTGTGATACTGCCACTGAGAAAAAATAATTCTTATCATTCAAATCATACACGCGTACAAGCGACGCACAATAGAAAAACCATGTTAGAAATCATCAAAGAGCTGATTGACTTAATCTTACACATCGACAAACACCTCTTGGCATTTTGTACGGATTACGGAAACTTGACTTACCTAATCCTTTTTGCTATTATTTTTGTGGAAACTGGCTTTGTAGTGATGCCATTTCTGCCAGGTGATTCCTTGCTTTTTGCTGCGGGTGCGATGGCGGCTACGGGCTGTTTTGACCCTCTTTTGCTTATTGGTTTGCTCTTTGTAGCGGCTTTTTTGGGCGATACCGTAAATTATCACATTGGCAAGTTCATCGGTGTCAAGGCTTTTTCCAGAGATTATCGATTTATCAAAAAGAAACACCTACTCACCACACAGGCTTTTTATGAAAAGCATGGTGGCAAAACGATTATTATTGCACGTTTTATACCGATTGTGCGTACTTTTGCGCCTTTTGTGGCAGGTATAGGCACGATGAGCTATCGCCATTTTATTTCTTATAACTTGATTGGTGGTTTTTTGTGGGTAGCAAGTTTTATCGTGTTGGGTTACTTTTTTGGCAACCTTCCTGTGGTAAAGAGCAATTTTACCTTGGTCATTTTTGCCATCATTATTCTGTCCATCATGCCTCCCATCATCGAGTTTTTAAAACACCGATTTGGTAAAAAAGCAGAAAGCAAAAAAAGTTAATATTATTACCAGTTATATGTTCAAATCATGGAGTTGTTTCTTTGTAGCCATTTTATTTTTTGTTTCTCAGGTAGTTTCTGCCCAGCAAAAACAAACGCAGAAACAAGGTGAGCAAACGCCCCCCAAAGGTTCACAAATAGAGCTGATGCCTGGCGCAGGCGAGCTAATTGGTGATTTGCTCAACGGGGAGGCGATTCGAAAGGTGAGAAAAGATGTGAGTACGCAGGTATTTTTCAAGCAAGGGCAGACGCTGATGTACTGCGATAGCGCGTACCAGTTTATCGCACGCAATCAGGTCGAGGCATACAGCAATATCATGTTTATTGATGCCGATAGTACCGTTACAACGGGCGATACGCTTTACTATGACGGCAACACACGCCTTGCGCGCCTGCGCGGGAATGTGATTATGCGCGACAAACAAAAAACAGTTACTACGCGTTTCTTGGACTATGACCTCAATACCAAAGTTGCCCATTATTACAACGGGGGCGAGGTCAAAGACGATAGCTCTACCCTGACCAGCGAAACTGGCTATTATAATGTGGGGACAAAAATATCGACCTTCCGCAAAAACGTAAAATACTACAGCCAAGATACTCAGTTAGAGTCTGATACGCTTATTTATAATACCATTACCAAAATCGTAGATTTCAAAGCGCGCACCAATATTCGCACGCGTCAGGGCGTAGTTATCGCAGACAGAGGCACTTACAATACGGTGCTGGGAACTTCTGTATTCATGGGGCGGTCTAAAATAGATACGCAGGAATACACCATCAGTGGCGACTTTTTGGACTATGATAAGGTAAAAGAAAAAGGAATTGCCAAAGGGAATGTGGAATTTTTGGGTAAAAAAGACAATGTAATTATTTTGGGTGATTTTGGTAAGTACGACGGCATCAGTGACCGTTCTGACGTGTATGGAAATGCAGTGATGATTAAGCCTTCGGAAAACTCCAAAGATACGCTTTTTGTGTCCGCAGATACGCTTATTGCGATTAACGAAACACCTGACACGACCGAAATTCAGGTAAAAAACAGCAAAATCAAAGGCGAAAAAATGCAAAAAGGCAATGAAAAAATTACAGAATCAACAGGAAAAGTAGATAGCACAAATATAACAAAAGATGCAAAAAATATAAAAATAAAGCCTAAAAAACAACTGTTTGCCTATCGGAACGTCAAAGTGTATCGCAAGGATTTTCAGGCAAAATGCGACTCTCTTTTCTACAATATTGCCGATTCCAATATTCGGTTTTACTACGAACCTATTATTTGGGCAAAAAACTCGCAAATGACTGCCGACAGTATCCGCGCCCAGCTCCGTAACAATGTGATAGACAGGATATTCCTCCAAGACAAGGCGTTTGTCATTTCTTTGGATACTTTGAAGCAGTTTAACCAAACCAAAGGGCGAGCAATAGAAGCAAGTTTCAAAAAAAGTGAAATTCGCAAAGTAATTGTCAAAGGAAATGCGGAAAGTTTGTTTCATATTTTGGAAAATGATACGCTTTTTACAGGACTTAACTACATGAAATGCAGTGATATGGATATTTTTTTCAATGATTCGAGCAAGCTGGAAGAAATCATGTTTCGTGGCGCGCCTGATGCCAAGCTAATTCCGCCTCACGAACTAAAAAAGGAGGACAAGGAACTCAAAGACTTTGCATGGAGAATCCAAGAAAAAACCGAACAAGGCGAGGTGCTGGGCATTCATGCAGGCAACAAGTACAAAACGGGCGATTTGGCAGGTGCAAAACTCATCATAGAAGACGCTTTCAAGGTTTTTCTGAAAAAAAATGTCCTAATTTTTTATAAGCAAAATGCCAAAGAAAAGGACATTGTGGGCAAATTTTTCATTCAACTGTACCCAAAAGACAAAAATAGCATCAACATCGAGTTTCGCAAAAAAGGTTATGAAGTCTTAGATTTTAAGTTTCCTGCCGAAAACCTGCTCAACGATGTCGCCAAGCACAGCATAGACCTTCCCGATTATAAAACTTCCAAAATTATCATTGGGCAGACGAATGAAAAAGGCAAGGTGATTTGGCAAAAACTATACTTGGTGAAGTAGAAATATTTTAAGGCAATCTTTTTCCAAAGTATGCCTTAGGAATATAAATTAAATAAAATGACTTTTTTAATCTATGTTTGAGGTGTTTATTATTAGGCTAATAGCCATGGAAAAATACAGTACGGATTTAGAAAAGTTAATGATTTCTCATTACGAATCATTAGGAGAACGCACAAGACGACATGATGCTGGTTTGGAAGCACTAAAATTAGGTTTTGGTGGTCAGAAGTATATTTATACTTTATTTAACCTGTTGTTATTAAAAGAGCTATAAGTATCATTATTTCAGATACTTATAGCGATAAATGTTTGCAAAAGGTATAGAAAAGTTATACCTTTTCGTGGTCAAACAACAAACATTTCGGTTCTTAGAAAGTTATTACGGACTTATCAAAATGAGAACCTTAAAGTCCCAGAGGGACGACCGTTTTGTAGAAATAGAACACCACTGCCCACTATTTCCGTAGGAACGGCACCTCTTTGGTTTCGTTCTTACGGAACTTTGATGAAAAAAATCTGATTTTCCTACAAAACGGTCATGCCTAACGGCATTAAAATACATTTTATTAGCCTTCTTGTGAGAATAACCTTTCAGCCTCTCAGCAGAAGAGTAGTGATTTATTATTGTCCCGCATAAACTTTTGAAGAGCCTATAAGGTAGGCTGTTCAGAATTCACCTATTTTTTCCATCAAAAATAGGTGAATTTTTCTCTTTTTTGGGTGGTTTTTTTAGGTCTTTTCCCTTGATAGTTTCTAAGGCTTTTCGTACTTCTGAACTTT
>JAAFJS010000051.1 GCA_013298985.1 Cytophagales bacterium | reverse complement strand
TTGCTTTTGAAACTGTAATTTTTCTATCTTTGCAAAGTGCTGGTCTTCGGACTGCATAAAACCCTCTGTTTTTGTTTGGTTCGAGCCACAAATATGAGGGTTTTTTTATGAAATTCTGAACAACCTACCTGACAGGTCTGAACAAAATCATTCATGGCGATAACCTCGAAGCACTCAAAGCTCTCCTGCACGACTACGAAAGCCAAGTAAAGTGCATCTACATAGACCCGCCCTACAATACTGGCAACGAAAACTGGGTCTATAATGACAACGTAAATGATGAAAAAATACGCAAATGGCTCGGCAAGGTATGTGCTTGCTTTCACAGGCATTTTTGGAGAGAAACTGCATTATTTTCAAGAAAAACCCAAGAGATATTAGTAAATTGTAAAAAAACAAGACTGTATGCAAAGAATTAATTAAATTTACTAAAAAATAGGACGATGATGCAAACACAAATTCCAATCTCTATCCAATTTGACTTAGGTCAGTTTGTTACCTTTTTTTCTCAGCTGCCCCCAGCATATAGGGTGCAAATTTTTGAGGCATTAAAACCATATTTGATTGTTAATCAAGATATTGAAATTCAAAATAATGAACAAAAAATTCATGCAGTAGAAAAATTTAAAGGTGGCTTGGCAAACTACATCGGATACGAAACCACAAAACAAGACTGGTACGAACAATGAAAATTTTGGTAGATTCAAGCATACTTATCGAGTTTGAGAAAGGAACAAGGGCTGACTTGCTGATGTATTTGTTAAAAAGAGGAGATGAATTATACATCAACTCAACCATTGCAAGTGAATACTTATACAAGCTATTGGGAATCTTAGGAGGCAAATCTCCCATGAGTATAAGCGAAAGTAAGGGTATCAAAGCTACCTTATCTAAACATGAAACCCAAGACTTCCTTTTGAATTTCAACTACTTACCAATTATCCAAGAGGCAATGCTACTTTCTATAGATTTGATGAAAAAGCATAATCTCTTGCCCAATGATGCACAGATGCTGGCAACTTGCAAAATTTATCAAATTGCTATTTTGGCAAGTTTTGATGCTGACTTTACGGATGCTTGCCACGAAGAAGGAATTACACTGATAAAATAAAGTGGAAAATATGTAATAAATTGTAAAAAAATAAGACATCATGGAAAAAGTGAATTTAAAAGATTGTACGCTTTCTTTTTTAGACGAAACATTTGGACTGAAAGAAGTATTGGAAAATCGCACCCTAACCCAATGGCTTTCTTATAATCATACTGCCTCTGATTTTGAAAAACAGTATTTGCTTACTTTGCAGCACAAACTTTTGCTAAATATCAGAGATTGGAACGAACAGGAATTGCTCTCCAATTTTATAGTTCCTATGTTTACGCTTGTTAATTTTACTACGGACTATTTCAATGATTTTGCAGAACGAAATATCCAAGTAACAATTGGCGACTACCTGCTTTCGGGCAATCCTGATGGTATTATAGCTACAGGGCGACGTGAACCCAAAGTGCCTTATTTTACTTTCCAAGAGTACAAGCCACAAACAGACCCCACAGGCGAACCGCAAGGGCAATGTGTCGCAGCAATGCTGGTAGGGCAGTCATTGAATGGTACTTCCAAGCCCGTATATGGTTGTTATGTGATTGGCAAAGAGTGGAATTTTGTGGTCTTGGAGGGAAACGAATATTGCATTAGCAAGGCTTTTCTGGTAGATGACGAGGAAATATTTGATGTCTATGCTATCCTGCAAGGGCTAAAACACATTTTGTTAGCACTTTTCAACTAAAACAGCATGGAACTAAAAAGTTATCAGCAAGCAGTTATCAAAGATTGAGCCCTTTACTTGCAGTATCTCAAAGTAAGCAAAGGCAACTATGCGCTTGCTTTTGAGGAGTTTTGGGCAAGGCATACCGATTTTGCACGCACCGAAGTTTATAAAAATAACCTCAAAAACTGCCCACATATTTGCATCAAAGTCCCTACCGCAGGCGGGAAAACCTTTATTGCTTGTAATGCGGTGCATACTTTGGTAGAAACGTGGCAGATTGAGTATGAGGAAGAATAAGTGATGCTGGTATAAAGACTTATTCTCTATCACACTGATAATAATCGCATAAAAAATGATTCTAAAGCAAACAAGACAACTATTGAAACAGCTATTATCAAGGCATTAATCATAAGTTGTTTTGTAGAAAAAGGAGAGGCAAGTGGAGAAGAAAACAAAGTTTGAAGGAGGGTTTTTACTTTTTCCTGATTTAGGAATAGGATAACCATCAGGCAAAAAAAGTAGAAAACAGCACTAAATAATGCACCTGCTCCAATCTTAAAGAAAACATCTACTATAATGATATTGAGCAAGATAGGGATAAGAATTGCTACGCCTAAGAGTTTGGTTTTGTCCCATAAAAGCAACAAGCCACCCACCAACTGTGAAATGCCAATGAATAAAACATATTCATAAGAGTAACCAAAGAATGTCCAAGCAAGTTCGAAACTGCCCACCTCTTGCAAGGGTTTAACAGCAACGTTGGGTGGTAACTCACCCTTGTCATAAAACTGCCCTCCTGCTATTTTCCCAACAGCATAAATGCCTATTTTTAGGCAAATATAAAAACGCAACGCTAACTCAATATATTTTTTCATTTTATATTCTACTCTATGATTTTATATATTCAATGACAAATATGGCAATTTTGGGTGTCTATCGCAACGACAAAGGCAGCTATGCCTCTACAAAACTTTGTTGTTATTTATGATGTGGAGCAAATATTTATCACCCATTTTTATCTCAAAAAAATATTCCAAAGCAGTATAGAGATGTTACAAACTCAAACCAGAAATATTTAAAATAACACCTGTGGCATTATCTCATAGATTTTGGAAGGCAGTATTTATTCCAAAAATAACATCTTTTTATATTTTTGTGAAACTATGTCATTTTATATCTAAAAATGTATAAGATTTTTTTATTGCTTTTACTCATTTTGTACCCCACCATCAATCTTCTCGCCCAAGCAGACGATTTGCAGTGGGCTTCTAAGGTCATTGGGGTTTCCTCCGAATATCCTTCTAATCCCATTTCTCCTCAGTATCGCGCAGTACAGGTACTGGGCAAGCCCAACAAACTTCCCGCCACAGGCAGTAGCCCTTGTGCGTGGTCGCCTGCAAGCGAGGATACGCGCGCAGACGAATGGATAAAAGTAGGCTACGGTGTCCCCATGCAAATCAGACAGGTAGCCATCGCCCAAAGCTACAATGCTGGTGCAGTTTCTCAGGTTTATGTATATGATGAAAAAGCAAATGAATACCTGATTTACAAGAACTTAGACACCAAGCCCGATTCGGTAGAAGGCAAAATGTTGCACGTCTTTACCGCACTCACGCCCTACAAAGTTACCGCCGTCAAAATCGTACTTAATAGCTGTGATGTCAAAGGCTGGAATCACATTGACGCGATTGGTATTTCTGCTTCCGAAAAACCTATTTTGCCCACGATAAACCTTGCTTATCAATATGTGTATGATACGAAAATAGAACGTTTAGCAAATACGGTCAATTCAGAATTTGATGAAATTATGCCTGTCATTGCTCCTGACAGCCGTTTGTTATTCATTGACCGCAAAAATCACAAAGACAATGTAAGCGGCATACAAAATGACGATATTTGGTATGCCACCTTAGAAAATGGGCAATGGACTGAGGCAAAACACTTGTCCGAACCGCTTAACAACAACAGCCATAACTACGTCTGTACAGTTACGCCTGACGGGAATACGCTGCTGCTCGCTAACAAGTACGTGAAAGATGGAAAATCAATAGGAGGAGTTTCTATCAGCAACAGAATCAATAGCTTAGACGAGTGGACTTTTCCCCAAGAAGTCAAAATAGACAATTATTATAATCTGAGTAAGTTTGCCGAATTTTTTTTGGCAAATAACCGCAAATCACTCTTGCTGGCAGTGCAGCGCAAAGATAGCTATGGCGACAGGGATTTGTATGTGAGTTTTGCCAAATCGGACAGCACTTGGTCTGAGCCACGCAACTTAGGCAATACCATCAATACGGCAGGCATAGAACTTACCCCATTTTTGGCGGCGGACGACAAGACATTGTATTTTTCCTCCAATGGTTTTAGCGGATATGGCGAAACGGATATTTTTATGAGCCGCCGCCTGGACGACTCGTGGGTAGAATGGACTGAGCCTGTAAATGTGGGCAGTTTCCTCAACTCCAAAGACTGGGACGCGTCCTGTACGATTGATGCCAAAGGTGAATACGTTTATTTTGTTTCTTATGATAATTCTAATAACCAAAGTGCAGATATTTTTACCGCAAAAATCCCCAAAGAAGTACGCCCCGAACCTGTGGTGATTATCTCTGGAAAAGTATTAAACCAAAAAACCAAAAAACCTGTCAATGCAGAAATTATCTATGAAATTCTGCAAACAAGCATAGAAGCTGGTTTTGCCAAAGCAAACCCAACCACAGGAGAGTACAAAATCATTTTGCCCGCCAAAAACAGTTATGGCTTTTGGGCAAAAGCAAGTGGTTTTTTTCCATTAAGCGAAAATATAGATTTGACAAACATAACGCATTATCAAGAAATTAACAAAGACTTGTTTTTGATACCCATAGAGGCTGGGCAGTCTGTCAAGCTCAACAATATATTTTTTGAGCAAGGGACGGCAGTATTAATGCCCCAATCCTACTCAGAATTAACGCGAGTTGCCAAGATTTTAAAGGATAACGCATTGGTTAAGATTCAGTTAGAGGGGCATACAGACATTGAGGGCATTGCGGCACTCAATATGAAGTTGTCTTATGAAAGGGTGGATTTCATCAAACAGTTTTTGGTAGAGAAAGGCATAAGCGCGGAAAGAATCATCACCCAAGCGTTTGGCGATACCCAGCCCATTACGCGCCAGCGCGATGATGAAAGCAAAAAGTTAAACCGCAGGGTAGAGCTGAGGATTCTGGAATAAGTCAAATTAGGGAGTAGGAGAGGAAGGTTTCAGATATACTTTAAAGCCTAATTGGAGGCTTTCAGCAAAATCCATATTTACCCAATGTGTTGAATCTGAGGAAAGTGGACAACGGATTACACTTGCGGGAGGGTAAGTAATGGGGGGAAGTTCCACTGCTTTTTTATTCTTTTTTGCTTTCATTTCCAGCAGGTAGTTTATTTGTTGGTCATATTCTTGGGCATAGATGCGTAAGCCATACACCTCGTTTATCAACCGAAATCGGGCATCATAGCCAAAGGTAAGCAGGCTAAAGCAAGCCAATACAAAAGCTATTTTTTTAGGGAATAGCGTCGCATAACCTATCTGAAAGGCAAAATAAGCCACAAATACAACAAGCAAAAAAGCAATAATCGTCAGCGACCTTTCTGGACCAATCCCTCTGGAAGCATAGATAGAAGGAATAATGCAGCAAAGTAACAGTAAAATAAACAAGGGAACAGCAATGAATAAACGAATGGCTAATCTTTCCTCGTTTAAGCCTTCTTTTTTTCTGAAATGTGTCCCCACATAACACATCACAAAGATAAGGCAATAAAAATATCCAAAGTTGGAAACCAAAATATCATGAAAAAAATGAGGAATATTTTTGCGGACTTCCCACAGCAGACTTCCCAAGTCAAAAGAAGTGATGCCTAATCCACGAAGCCTGACCTGATTGCCAGGTGCCAACACAGAAATAACAAAGGAAATTACACTGATTACCCAAGCCAAGACCACTTTGAGCAGGTGCAGGCGAGTAGTTGGCAGTTTTATCAGATAGGTGGCAAGTCCGCTAAAATTAGGTTTGTAAAAAAACAAACATAGGATAAAAAGATAGCCAGAAAGCATCACAATGTAAGTAAACGCCATATTCTCTACGGCACTTCCCACAAAAACAAATAGGAAAGCGAGCAATACGAAAGAAAATGGATTTTTAGAAGGAGAAAAAAGTAATATTGCGCCCAAGCAAGGCAGCAAGATGCCTCCAAAATAAATGATAGAAGCACAAAACCAAAAGAAAGTATCTGGGGCATAGTTGCTTTTTTCAACTAATATAAACATAAATACAGCCAAATTCGCCAGCAAAAAATAATCCTGCTTATTGATAATGAGTGGCTTAAATGACACTAAAAGTCCTTTATAAAAAACAATAAAAAACGAAAATATCAGGATAGCAATGTAAGGAACAAAACTACCTGTCTGCTCGTAAAGCCATGTCAAAATCATACTCAGCCACGTAAAGGCAAACCTTCCCGTCCATTCTTTGTAATAACGAAATACAGACTCCACAAAGCCCGACTCCCGAAGCATAATCCGTAGTCCAAAGTCGTCTATGGTGGGTCTATTGTAATAAGCCATCTCAAGCAGATACATGATAAAGATAAAGTTGCATAGTGTGAGTAGTAGTAAAAAAACCAGATGAAGTCTTTTTTTGTTGGATTCTTGGAAAAGAAATTGAGTAAACTGCATAAATGATTGATATAAGTAATTATGAATTATTAGTTATAAACGGTTCGCCGCTGCGATTATGAATTAATTGTACAAGTATCTCATAATCAGTATTTCATACAAAAAAATGTAATATAAACTAATTTTGCGTAGCTATTTATCATAAAATAATAAGCATTAAAATAGAATAGAAATGTAAAACTACTTTTTTCCTTATGTTGGCTTACAAATCTCGCATTTTTTTAGCACTCAAAAAGTACATTTTTACAAATAAATCAGCGTTTTTTTCTGTATTAAAAGAGGATTTTCTAACTTTCTGACTCCTTAGCTTTTTAAATCAGTACATCTATGGCAAAACAATACGCAAGTCTTCGTAACATCAAGTTTATGTTGCACGAAGTTTTTGAGGTAAGCGAACTTACCAAGTCTGCACATTTTGGTCATTTAGACCATGAATCGCTGGAAATGATTTTTGATTCGGGCGTAAAAATCGCAGACACCCTTCTCAAGCCCTATTATGAGGAATTGGACAAGAAAGAACCTCAGTTTGAAAATGGAGAAATCAAAGCTCACCCCCACATCAAAACCATCATCAAGGCAATGGGCGACGCGGGCTTCATCGGTTCTACCCTTAGCTTAGAAGCGGGCGGTCAGCAACTTCCCGAACTTTTTGCTTCGGCGATGGGCTTTTGGTTTGCCGCCGCCAACAATGGCGTAACGACCTATACCGCCCTGACCCCAGGCGCGGCTAATCTGATAGCTACTTTTGGCTCGCAGGCATTAAAGGATTTGTACGTAGCAAAAATGCTCAGTGGGCAGTGGCAAGGCACTATGGCACTTACCGAACCGCACGCAGGCAGTTCTTTGCACTACATCACGTCTTCCGCCGAGCCTACTGAGCATGGTTATTACAAAATCAAAGGACAGAAAGTTTATATTTCCGCAGGCAATCACGACCAAGTGGAGAACAGCATACATTTGATGTTGGCAAAAATCAAAGGCGCGCCCGCAGGTACAAAAGGCATTTCGCTGTTTGTAGTCCCACAAAAACGCATTGAAAATGGACAACTGGTTGATAATGATGTAAGAAGCATTGGTATTTATCACAAAATGGGACAAAAAGCAACGCCTGCTACACACTTAGGGTCAGGCGAGCGCGACGATTGCAGAGGCTGGCTGGTAGGTGAGCCACACAAAGGACTGACTTATATGTTCCAAATGATGAATGAAGCGCGTATTGGGACAGGGATTGCAGGAGCTTCTATTGCTTCGGCGGCATACTACGCATCTTTGGAATATGCTCACGAACGCACACAGGGACAGCCACTTAGCCTCAAAGGACAAGACCCCAATATGCCACAAACGCCCATCATCAATCACCCTGACGTAAAGCGAATGTTGCTTTTCCAAAAAGCAATCGTCGAAGGCTCGCTGGGTTTATTGCTGCAATGCTCCAAGTATGCTGATTTGATGCACACCACAGAAGGCGAAGAAAAGGCAAAATATGCTTTGCTGTTGGACTTTTTGACACCTGTGGCAAAGACCTATCCCACTGAGGCGGGTCAGCAAGCGGTGAGCGCAGGTGTGCAGTGCTTTGGCGGCGGTGGTTATTGCAACGATTTCCCTGTAGCGCAGATGTACCGCGACATTCGTATCACCACCATCTATGAAGGCACAACGGGAATCCAGTCGCAAGCATTGCTGGGTAGAAATATCTCCATGCAAAACGGCAAAGCGGCAACATTATATTTCCAAGAAGTAAATAAAACCATAGAAGAAGCACAAACATACAGTGAGCTTCAAAAATACGCTGCTATTTTGAAAGCAGAAGTTGCTAATCTACAACGAGTTACAAAACATCTGCTTGGCTATGCCGCACGAGGGGAAACCGAATTATTCCTTGCTGATGCGACACTTTATATGGAAATGTTTGGCATCATTGCCATAGCTTGGCAGTGGCTCATACAAGGCATCATTGCCAAAAGAGCATTACTTGTTGGCAAAATGCAAGGTGATGACGAAAACTTTTATGAAAGTAAACTCCATACGATGAAATTCTTTTTCCACTACGAAATCCCAAAAACACAGGGCTTAACCACTCGCCTCTTGGATACGGAAGTTTTGACAGTAGCGATAGAAAAGGAAGTTTGTATAAAATTAGGTAGAAAAATAACAAAAACCTTGTGAAAGAAATTTCTTTCACAAGGTTTTTTAATATAGACTTCTTGTGGAAGTACCGATTTTCCCTCTCAGCAGAGGGCTGGGGTGAGGTAAAAAATCAATTTTTGCAAGAAGCCTACTAAATACTTTATTACAGCGTGATTGCTACGCCAATATTTAGCACGTGTTTGAACTGCACTGCCTGACCTACCGTTCCATCTTTACGCGTTACGTTTACATCATGGTCATAGATTAGCTGCGTGCCAAAAGTAGTGTTAATATACTTGTTTACCTTCATTACCAGCAGCGTTTCCCAGTTTACTACCACCACGCCAAGTCGCTGATAATCACCAAAAAGATTGACTACATTGTTAAAAGTAATATTTTTCAGGATTTCTTTTTTAAAGGTAGAAGCCAAACTCCAGCCAAGCTGACTGCGTGTGGTACTGCCTGGATTTACACCAAATGCACCTACTCGCGAAAGTTCGCTATCATTGACAATGGTGAGGCGGTAGGTAAGTGGGGCTAATTTGATGGAAAAAACATCTTTAATCGTATAATCGATACCAGTATTGATTACCAAATAGCCAGGTGCCATAAAAGTAGAAATTTTAGTAGAGATTTCCTTGCCTACGCGGGTAGGGTCAGGTGCAAATATATAGCCATCAGCGATTTGTGTACGCAAACTCGCCCCCACTATCCAGCTCCAAGGGCTTTTGCCACCCAAATTGCGACCGTATTGGGAGCTTAATAAAATATTGTCGTCTGTTTTTTTGAAGGGAAAAGCACTACCACCCTGCCTGAGTACACCATACGCAAATAAAAGACTGTTTTTCCAAGAATGAACATCTTTGGCATAGTCGCTATTCAGATTGACTACCGTACCCAGCGAGAGAGAACTCACACCACCCGCCGCCCAGTTGGACAGACCCACATTAGCAATGTTAAAGCCCACACTTCCTGTTTTTTTCCAGTACGAGGTGTCCTTGACAACAGGGCTATCTTGACCAAAAGCAAGTTGAGTAATACTAAACAAGCAAGTAATGAGCGCAATAATTTTGATTTTTTTCATAACTTTAGTGTTTTCATGTTTTAATTAAAAAATATATTTATGCAATACTAAGAGTGCATAACAAATTTATGGAATTTACTTAATAGGCTATATTCTTACTATATTTTTTTGAAAAAAAGATACTAAACCGCAAAATACTGCGTTATAGAAGTAAGTATTTCCCCCCTTATTGCCTGACATTTATTTTAATTTAATCATCAAATCAGATGAGAGTTCAAACTTGGTTTTTGCTTAGTTCTACTTTATTGACGGGTTTTTTCCTGTTAGGGGTTTTAGTCATTTTCTGTGCGCTGGCTTTTCAAGATATGTATTATGAAACACAATTTGTGAGTTTTGTTGATGCTATCATTGTAGAGATTGGCTATGCGTTTAGCATGGGTATTTGTGTGATTGGCGGCTTATTTACGCTGCAAATCAGAAAGCTAAGGCAGTCTTGGGAGTTTTAAAACTTCGAGAAATAAGAAACAAAGGTGCGGATTTCGTTTTCTGTTCCTAACACTATCGCCACGCCGCCATCTTCGAAAATGGTTTCTGGTGTGGGGTTAAACATAAAACCGTCCATGTCTTTGTAGGCGATAATGTTTACGCCCGTAAGCCCGCGTACATCTAACTTTTGAATGGTTTTACCCTTGTATTCCTCTTTCATTTCTGATACTTTTAGCTCTTCCAAACGCAATTCGGTGTGTCCCACGCCGTTAAGCATACTCAAAAATTCTATTACGTCAGGTCGCGTAACCAGGCTTGCCATGTGTGTACCTCCCATGATTTCAGGTACGACTACGTGATGCGCGCCTGCCCGCATGAGCTTAGGAACGGAGCTTTCGCGTACGGCTTTGGCTATAATCTTAATATTGGGGTTTAACTCGCGTGCGGTTAGTGTAACAAATACATTATCAGCATCTTCGCCCAAAGTGGAGATGATGGTTTTGGCGCGCTTGACCCCTGCGTCGATGAGCAGTTCGTCGGCTGTAGCATCTCCTTCCAGAATATAAATATTCTTCTTGTTTTCGTATAAATTAATTGCCTCTTGCAATTTTACGGCATCTTTTTCCAGAATAGCAAATTGCATATTGCTCCTACAAAGTTCCTCGCAGGCTTTTGCCCCATTTCTGCCATATCCACAAACAATGGTATGGTCTTTCATTTTATTGGCAACTCGATTGCTCATATAATTTTTAAATGCATCTTTTAAACCGCCTTCAAAGATATAAGAAGTG
Source organism: Cytophagales bacterium (assembly GCA_013298985.1). Taxonomy (GTDB): domain Bacteria; phylum Bacteroidota; class Bacteroidia; order Cytophagales; family Thermoflexibacteraceae; genus Thermoflexibacter. Next base: position 16,314 of record JAAFJS010000051.1, on the reverse strand, counting down.
GCAACTGAAATAAAATAACCAAAAACAACTAAATTGAAAATCACATAAAAAGAAACAAAAAGTCGCCCATTTGCACTTAACTTTTGCACTTCGTTCATGCCTGTTGTAGAAATAATCATGGTGGTCATGTAAAAAGCATCTTGCAAATTATAGCCTTCTGTATATTGGAAAGCCTCCACCCCCACTACAATACTCGCCACAAACAAGCCCAAGGCAAAAAAAAGCCGACGTAGTTTTTTATAAATAGTACGTGTTAGCATGGCTCAAAAATTCAGGTTGAAGTTTTCAAAGAAATCATATTTCAAAAACACGAAGTCTTAAAGTCATGTTTTTACAAAGATAGATAAAATTTGGAGAAGGAAAAAGGCAGTAACAGGAAAAAAACACAAAATTAATTTACCCTTCCCCATACACGCCTCCTGAATGAATTGCCAAAATGACAGAGTTTCGCGCAAAATAGCCTTTCTGTACTTTGTCAAAAATACCATAAAAAAGTTTGCCTGTATAAATAGGTTCTATGGGAATTTGGTATTTTTGGTTAAAACTACTCACAAAATCAAGGAGTTCGGACGTGGTTTTGGCATAGCCGCCAAAGTGATAGTCGTGCGCGATTGACCATTTTGTATTGTAATCATCACCATTAAAGTCTTCAACTGTTGGCAGGGTTTGGTTTTTATAAACCTCTATGAGTAATTTTTTTACTTCTTTTTCCAAAAAAACACCTTTTAAAACGGAAAACCCCAAAACTTCTATATTTTTCTCTGCAATACTGTCATTTTTTTCACTGGCAAACCTTACCAATCCCGCCATAGTTCCGCCCGTTCCGCACGCGCAGCAGACATACTGATACGAAAAATCAATATTTTCCAATATTTCTGCCGTTCCCTTGACTGCCAGCGCGTTAGTACCTCCTTCGGGGATAAGATAAAAATCTCCAAATTCTTTTTTCAACTGATTGATGAATCTCTCCTCAGTTTTTTGGCGATAAGCGGTGCGGTCTAAATAGTGCAACTCCATACCATAGTCGCGCGCATGGCTCAGAATGGGGTTCAGTGGCAGGTGCGCTTCTCCACGAATGATGCCAATGGTTTGGAAGCCAAAAAGATTGCCTGCGGAGGCAGTAGCGTAAATATGATTAGAAAAAGCACCACCAAAGGTAAGCAGTTTGTTAAGCCCTTGCTTTTTAGCTTCTTCCAAATTGTATTTGAGTTTGTACCACTTGTTCCCCTTGATGGTTGGGTGAATGAGGTCTTCTCTTTTCACGAATAGCCTGACTTGCTGCTTGGCGAGCAATTCGTCTTTGATTTCTTGGATAGGGGCAGAAGGGAAATTCATGATTTGTATGAGATATAATTTTATTAAATAGTTTTTAAGAACATCACCTTATTAAATTAGGTCTTTTACTATCTAATATTTCTTTTGCATTAGAATTTCTTAATAAATCTACTAATCCGTTATAGCCATACTTGATTTTATATTCTAATTCGTTTTTGTAAAGTGGGAAAATACTATAAATATTAATTTTGTTATTATTGCAATTTATTTGGGTAAAATCACCATTAAATGTAATAGATGGAAGTTATTACTGCGCCAACAAAATTTGTTTCTTCTCCGTAAGATGTGAAATCTTCATTTGCTCTTATCGTATGTCCAATACCTAACCAAGTATTATAATGATGTGGAAACCGCGCAGTTTTTTTCATCATAGAAATTATCCAGCCATGCCCTTTATATTCTGTATAAGCATCTTTAAATTCAATTTCTTTTGGAATGATTACCATTAACTCTGCAAATTTGTAATTCTCTGGATTCTTTAAACTATCACCAACATTCATCTCAAATAAACTCATACCAGATGTCAAAAGAATGTTGAATGGGTATTTTATAGAATTAACAAAGTAAACATCAAGATGAAAATCAATTGAAACAATTTCGTGAAATACCGTCATTTCATTATCTGAAAAGAAATTTGACAAATGTTTATCTATACACTCGGTATGTTCTTCAAAAGATTGTTTTTTATCATATTTGTCAAAAAGATTCATAATTAAAGGAATTACTTTTTCTTTTCTTTTTCTTTCTTGCCAAAAAGCGAGAAATGCACATAACGCTTGGGTTGTTCGCGGAAATTTATCAGCAGTTTGTCCAAATCTACGATTGTCTTGTTCAGGTTTACATATATCGAATCGTTTTTCATCAATTTGGTCATGGTTGAGCCTTCTTTCATCGCGCCAATGATTTCGTTGAGGCTTGCCACTGATTTGCGCGCTTCTGCCATCGTGCTTGCCAGTTTCATGGCATTTACCGAATCAGCCACTGTATTCATCTTGGCAATGAGGGGCTTCACACTGCGCTCCGTTTCTACCAGTGAGGCAGAAAGTTTGTCCAAATTTGCGGTGATGCTACTGATTTTCTGACGATTATCTGCCATCAATCCGTTCACACTTCCTGTGGTGGTTTCCAGATTGGTCAAGATTTTTTTGATATTTGTGCTAAGACCTTTGTATTCGTTCAAAAGCAGGTTTACATTGTTCATGGTCGTGTCCAAGCTACTCATCAGGGGATTCGCTTTGGAGGAAACCATCGCCATCATGCCCAGCTCTACGCCAGCTTTGACTGTATCTTCGTAAGTAATGGCTGTGCCTGTCCCTACAACTAATTTAATCATTTTTCCGCCCAGCAGCCCATTATCGGCGAGCATGGCGACAGAGTTTTTATTAAGTTTGAGGCTTTTTTCAACATCAAATTCTACTAAAATCTTGCTCCCTCTGTCCTGCAAAATGGAAAGTTTTAACACCTTACCTACATTCAACCCATTGATTTGCACTGGATTAGACGGTGTAAGCCCGTCGATTCCATCATAAATGACATAGTAAGAGGCAGTAGAAGAAAGCAAATCATAGCCTTTTAAAAAAGTAATTCCGAAATAAAGGATAACGCTACCAACCACCGTAAGTAATCCTATTTTTAATTCTTTTGACACGTGTTCTAAGAGTTATGAGTTTGTAGTTATAAAATAATGGAGGATATTTTCTTGCATTGTTTTTAGAGAAACGCTATAAAAGTATTCCCCCAAACACTAACGAAAATAAAGAACGAATGTTTCTTTTTGAAGAGGAACATTCGCTCGAATATTTTTTCAATAACAAAGTTACCTATTTATTTTGATATTCTCTTTTTTACTTTTGGTTATTTGGGTTTCGAACCTCAACTGTATTTTTATATTTTTCGAACGCATGAAAAATACCTAATGCAATGTTTGTCTTACCAGTGCTATCGCCCAAAAAGGTTTCTTCTTCGGGGTTGGTCAGGAATCCCACCTCTACCAGTACGCTTGGCATAGCAGTTTTCCACAGCACCACAAAGCTACTTTGCTTTACCCCGCGGCTTTTGCGGCGTGCTGATTCGACAAACTCATTCTCGATGTGCGAGGCAAACCGCAGGCTATTGTGCTGGAAAGTATTTTGATAGTTTGCCAAAATAATATGCGACATAGGCGACTCTGGGTCAAACCCATCATATTTTTCCAAATAATCTACCTCATTGAGGATAGAGGCGTTTTCGCGTAGGGCTACATCATCTTCGTTACTATTAAATTCGTTCATGCCCATGATATAGGTTTCTGTACCACTTGCTTCTTTCGAGGTAGAGGCGTTGCAGTGGATAGACATAAACAAATCACCATGTTCACGATTGGCGAGCCTGGCGCGCTCGCGAAGCTCTACGAATTGATTTTTTTGGGTACGTGTGTAAACTACTTGTACGTCAGGCAGGTGCATTTTTATCAATGCGCCTACTTCCATCGCTACATTAAAACAAACGTCTTTTTCTTGCAGTTTTTTGCCGAAGCAGCCAGGGTCTTTTCCGCCATGCCCTGCGTCAATAATCACTTTGCGAACCTTGTTAGGCTTCATACAGAGTGGCGTGTAAGCGGCAAATATGAGGCTACTTACTACCAATGACATCATTCCAAGATTTTTCATTTTCGATTCTAAAGGGATAAAAGGTAAAATTCTTACAGTAGAAGTCAGTAATACAGGATTACTATAAAATGCAGAAAGTAGTGATTAAACCATGAAAATTACATTTGAAAGTAGATAATCTTTGTTAAAAACATTGGGTGTGTTTGTATGCCAAAATGAATAATGCTAATATTGCAACAGAAAAGGATTGGATTACCCTGAAAACCTTTTACAAATAGCCTTAAACTAACATACGTAATTTCAGCCTTACGGTTTCTGATTATTGTACTTTTTTAAATGGAAATTTTAACAAAAAAAAGGATTTTTTTGATAAAACTGAAAAATTATTGGCTTTTTTTATTTTTTTTCAGTTTTTTTTCTTTCACTCAAAGTTTGCTTGCTCAAACTGAGCCTAAAAGCGCGGACAAAAAACCTTTTAATTCCTCTGTAAAAGATACTACGATTACTAAAAAAGATTCTATTCCTATTGGCGACATAAAAACGACTGTAACTTATGCTGCCAAAGATTCTATCCGCTTTAATGTGATTACCCAAAAAGTATATTTGTATGGTGATGCCAAAGTAACCTACGGCACGATTTCCCTCAAAGCGGAAAGTATAGACATGGATTGGAAACAAAACATGGTGAAAGCTCGCGGGCGCAAGGATACGCTGACAGGCAAGGAAATTGGTTTGCCTGTTTTTACAGATAAGGGCGTGGATTACAAGGCAAAGGAAATGACCTATAACTTCAAAACGCAGAAGGGAATTATTAACCAGATTACGACCAAGCAGGGCGACGGCTTCATCGTGGGCGAGCGCGTGAAGAAAGATGCGAATGATAATTTGTTTATGGGACGAGGAATTTATACGACCTGCGACCTCCCTCACCCACATTTTGGGATTCGTGCCAAAAAACTCAAAGTTGTTCCTGGCAAGCTGGTGGTGGCGAGTATGTTTAACTTAGAGCTGATGGGGATTCCGTTGCCACTTGGTTTTCCGTTTGGAATGTTTCCCCAACCAAAAAAGAAGTCTTCGGGCTTTGTGATGCCACAGTACGGTGAAACGCGAGAAAGAGGTTTCTTCTTGAGTAATGGTGGTTTTTATTTTGCAATTAGCGATTATATTGATGTGAGCTTACTGGGTGAAATCCACTCACGCGGAGGCTGGGGAAGCACTTTGCGGTCGACTTACATGAAAAAATATACTTATACGGGCAATTTTCAGTTTGTTTTTAATCGCAGGGTAAACGAGATTGCGGGAAGTTTGGAATCCAGAATCCAAAACGATTTTAGCCTTACGTGGTCGCACACGCCCCAAAGTAAGGGCAACGGCAGGTTCAGTGCCAACGTAAATGCCGCTACCAGTACCTTTAATCGCAATAATGCTTCCCAACCCAATAATTTCGTAGCTCCCGCGCTAAACTCGTCCATCAATTATACTTACAACTTTGCCAATACGCCCTTTACAGCAAGCGCGAGTATGCGGCACACGCAAAATATTGTTACGAAGATAGTTCAGCTTTCGCCAGACATCAATGTTACCATGCGTAGGTTACAGCCGTTCAAAAATGAATCAGGCAAAAAAACTTTGCTAACGGAACTTTCTTTTAGCTATAATATGACAGGGCGCGCCAATATTACGAACCAAATCGCGGGCGGAGGCAGCGTTCCTCCCAACCTAAACGTGGAAAATATTGCCAAAGCAGATACGCTTGCCTTTAATTTTGCCAACCTTTCTTCCATCATTGGCAGGTCGCAAATGGGCATGGAACACAATATTCCGATTAGCACCTCTGTAAATGTGTTGAAATACTTTACGCTAAACCTCAATGCCAGCTACAAGGAAACTTGGTATCCTGAAAAATATAATTTCGTGGTAGAAGACGAACAATACCTGCCCTATAAAGCAAGTACGACCAGAATAGATACGGTCAAAGGTTTTTCACGTTTTAATAATTACAATGTAGGGGCAAGTATGCAGACGCGTTTGTTTGCCTTTTATTATCCCAAATCCAAGAAAATAGAGGCAATTCGCCACGTGATTAATCCATCGCTTTCTCTCAGCTACAATCCCGATTTTAGCGACCCAGCCTTCGATTTTTATCAATACGTAGATGTTCCGCGAAGAACCAGAGCCAACTTGATAACGCTTCCCCCCAATGAGGTAGTAGCGGTTTCGCGGTTCAATGGAAATTATGGTACACCTGCACGCGGGCGTTCAGGCACGATAAGTTTTAACTTGACCAATACCTTAGAGGCAAAACTCAAAAAATCAGAAAATGATACCTCTGCCAAGAAACCCGCAGAAAAGGTAATGATTTTGGATAACTTTGGCTTTACAACCAGCTACAACATGGTGGCAGATTCCTTTAAACTTGCACCAATTTCTATGAATGCGCGCACCAAACTTTTCAAGAAATTTGATATTAACTTTTCGGGTACGCTTGACCCTTATACTTACCAACTTACCACACTTGACCAACGTACAGGTGATGTAACACAAAGAAGATTAGACAAATACGCATGGCAGTCAGGGAATGGCATTGGTAATCTGACCTCTGCAAGTGTGGCGGTTAGTACACAGTTTAAGCCATCTTCTGCCAAAAAAGAATACAATGACAAACGCTATACACAAGACGAACTGGACTTTATCAATCGAAATAGGAACTTGTACGTAGAGTTCGAAGTGCCATGGTCGCTGAATGTTTCGTACAATTTTAGTTACTCCAAACAAGGCTTTACCAAAGCACAAATAATACAAACGCTGTCGTTCAATGGAGATGTGAGCATTACAAAAAAGTGGAAAGTAGGCTTTAACTCTGGCTATGACTTTGTAGTGAACGCGCTGAGTTTCACGCAGTTCAATATCTCTCGCGACCTTCACTGCTGGTCTATGACGGCAACTTGGATTCCGTTCGGACCTCGTGCGGGCTATACGGTGGATATCAACGTGAAGTCCGCTATTTTGCGCGACCTGAAACTGAGCAGGAGAAATAGTTGGTATTTTAGGTAGGATTGTGTTTTTTCTTGATGGTTAAGATTTGTAGTATTTTGTTACTTCACTTTCCGATACAAAACTTAGAAAAGATATTTGCTAACAAATCATCAGTCGTTATCTGACCTGTAATTTCTCCTAAGTGATAGAGTGCCTGCCTGATGTCCATTGCCAAAAAATCACCTGTAATACTGCGATTTAGCCCAGAAAGCACATTGTCCAACGCATTTTTAGTTTGCAAAAGGCTTTCGTAGTGGCGGGTATTGGTGATGAGCGTATCTCCTGTAGAAAATTTGTCCGCCTGCACGATTTTCAAAATATGCGTTTTTAAATTTTCCAATCCAAATTTGTCTTTGGCAGAAATTAACTCCACATTTGGGTCGCCTGCAAGCGTGCTATAAACCATTTCAGAGGCATATTCTACTTTGTTTCCTACCATAATGTACGGAATACCAAAAGATTGGGCGTTTGCCAATTCCTGTTCGTAGTCTTGGGGCGTTTGTATTTCTACCAAGTCAAAGACGTAGAGCAAGAGGGAGGCAGATTTGATTTTTTCATAGCTGCGCTGTACCCCTATTTTTTCGATTTTGTCTTCGGTTTCGCGCAGCCCTGCGGTGTCTATGAAGCGAAAAGCGATGCCTTCTATCACGATTTCGTCTTCTATCACATCTCTGGTCGTTCCTGCGATTTCGGATACGATTGCCTTTTCTTCGTTCAAAAGTGCATTGAGCAAGGTAGATTTTCCTGCATTGGGCTTGCCTGCGATGACCGTAGGCACACCATTTTTGATGACATTGCCTAAGCTAAATGACTGAATGAGTGTATTGATGACCACAAGAATCTCACGAACCAATATCCGCAAATCTTCTCTGTCTGCAAACTCAACATCTTCCTCCCCAAAATCTAATTCTAATTCTATCAATGAGGCAAAATGAATTAATTTTTCTCGTAACTCTTTGATTTTCTGAGAGAAACCGCCTCGCATTTGGTGCATGGCGGCTTTGTGTGCAGCTTCAGAATCAGCAGCTATCAGGTCTGCTACTGCCTCTGCTTGCGCCAAATCAAACTTGCCGTTGAGAAAAGCTCGCTGGGTAAACTCACCCGCCTTTGCTAATCTAACTCCTTGTTTAACAAATAATTGCAAAATTTTCCTGATGATATACGGAGAACCATGACAGGAAATTTCTACTACATTTTCCCCTGTAAATGATTTGGGTTCGCAGAATAAGGCAGCTACTACCTCATCTACGATTTCATTTTCATCGCGAATTGTCCCAAAATGAAGCGTATGACTTGCTTGTTTTTCCAAATCTTTACCATAAAAAACTTGATTTACAGCTTGAATTGCCTCTCTGCCCGAAAGCCGCAACACAGAAATAGCTCCAATGCCTTGTGCGGTGGCAAGGGCGATAATGGTATCGTTAAAATCAGTCATTTTTGCTCTCCCTATTTTATTTTTATATTTTCTGCATTTTCGATAAAAATTCTGCCCGCTTTCAAGTTTTTGATGCGCTTGCCATGAATGTATAATTTTTCAATCAATACATTCTCTACTTTATGCCGTTGGGCATCATACCCCGAAATAACCGAATAAGGGAACTGGCCATCAGTAACGCTAATATTTCTAAAAGTGATATTTTTGATATATCCTCTGTTTTTTTCGTATATTCCCTCCTCCCCTGCGTACACATGAAGCACACCGTCCCACACCCCTTGCTTGTAGCGGCGTTTGCGTTCTGCATTGTCAGAGGGTCTATCTATACTGTATTGAGATAAAAAAATAGCAATATCAATAAGTTTGTGCATAGCGTCTTCGACTCTAATATCTTCATAAAGAATATCTTGCACCATTGCATAATCGCCATTATGGATACTAAATACTGCGCCTCTATCCACATGAATCACATCACAATCTTTGAAAGAGATATTACTGATTTGGTTGCACCTGAGTTCGAACCCAATATCGATGGCATTGCCCCAAGCCATGTTCCAAAAAACCGTATTGCTTACCTGTATGTCAGTAACATCAGCACCTTTTTGAGGGGAACGCGGGTATTTTTCTACTCCTCCCCAGCACTTGACCACAATACAGTCGTCATTGCTTCGCAAAAAACAGTCTTTTACCCTCACATGGGAGCTTGCCACCAAGTCTATTCCGTCAGAGCCAAATTGCCAGCTTACAATTTTTATATTGCTGATAACCACATTTTTACACGCATGAGGTACCAGCGTCCAAGTAGCACTGTTCAGAAAAATGATACCTTCTATTTCCACATTTTCGCATTGGTAAAAGTTCATCAATCGCTTGTCTTTGACAAAGCCTGCCTCTAAAATACCCCTACCTAAGACCCTAATATTATTAACACTATCTGCCTCAATCACGCCTCTGACTATCGCGCCCCCCTCAATATAGATAGTTTGATTACTTTGCATTTTGAGGGTATTGACATAGTGAATTTTGCCGCCTTCAAAAAAAAGTGTATTTTTATCCATTCGTGAAGGTGCATTTTTTTCCAAAGGAGAAGCAAAAATATAAAGTGGTCTGGTGCTTTCACCATTCAGCTCCACAGAAAGTTGGCAGGGCTTCGCGATAGAAAAATAAATTTTATTATTCTTAATCACAGGCTCAATGCCTAAACTTTTGGGGCGAATATCCACCCATTTGATGTCATGGGTAGAGCCAACCTCTATTTCAATTTTTCCTTCAAAACTAAAATAAGCAATGGTGGAAACTTCATTCAAATAAGCAATACATGATTGCCCATTGACCTTGACCTGAAAATCAACTGCTCTGATAGCACTATCAGGGGCATTATATAGAACCACCTTGGGTTGAGCCGTTACTACAAAAGTAAGTGCTGAAATGCAGAAAAATAAAATTATCTTTTTCATATATGTTAGTTTAAGTTACGTTTTTCTTAGAAATCATCTGCTATGATTGTGCTTGTCATCATCAGTTGTTCTATTGGCTCTACTGTCTAATATTTACTTGATTTTGATGTTTTCAGCCCAAAATTCTGACAGACAGCCCTCCAAAATATCAAAATTTGCTTTGAGAGCAGCAAAAAGTCTAAATTGGTTTTTCTAAAATAAATTGAAATTCCAATACTTCTTGGTTGCGCTGAATGACCATGGTAATTTTTTTGCCTGCCTTGCTTTGGAAAAGCGAAATGATGTCGTTAAGATTGTACTGAAAAGCTATTTTGTTGTTGATGTAGAGCAGTTGGTCGCCTTTGCGTAAGCCTGCGCGCTCGGCGGGCGAGTCTTCGTCTATATCAGAAATGACAAACAGAGGCAGCCCAGGTACGGGCGTAAGTACCTCAATACCACTCATATTATAGACAAAAGGTTTCTTAAAATTGCTATTGGGGCGAATGAGCATACGCTGGTTCAGGTAGTCGAAAGTGATGTGAAAACGTTTGAGAATTTCTGCGCCCAAATTGCCGTTACGCTTGGTGGTCTGATTGACGTGCCGCAGGGAACTGGAATCAGGAAAAGAAGTCAAAATGCCTTCTAACTGAAATCCGCCTACATCAATATTGGGTATTCGCCCTATTTTCCCATGAATATCGCCATTTAGCCCGCGACCGAGGTAGGCATCTTTGGTTTTGGGCGGCAGTTGGAGTTGGTCATTCGAGAAAATATCTAAGGAAAGCGCATGGCTTGCCCCTGTATCGATGATGAGCTTGGTCTTGACAGCATTGCCGTTTGTCATGCCAATCACCGTTTCGATATACGGTTTCCCTTCCTCGACCACGATATTAAGCAGTTTGTCGCGCTTGCCTACTTTGAATCTTTTGTGGTCTTTTAGCACCAATTCTCGCCTTTCATAATTGATTTCTACCACAAAATTTTTGAAAATATCGTAACCAATGATGCCGTGAATCCTCATACCCAGCTTAGAAGAAAAGAAAAAGATGTCTTGCATGAGGATAAGAATGTCTTGATTGATGCCAAAAATACCGCTTAAATCTATCCGATTGCCAAAAGAATGGATTGCCTCCACGTCCGCCCCTTCGCCCAGTCCCTTAATTTTGATTCTACGTGCATACTGCAATTTGAGGGAATCGCCTGTTTTCTGCCCAATTAGCAGGGCAGTTTTTACGCCTGTATCCAAAATAAAATTCATCGTGTCGGACTTGTTTAGGCGCAAAGAAATAATCATCAGGTTATTGACTAACTTGAACGGAATAACTGCAAAGGATTGATTAGAAGAAAAATACAGTGAATTATCATACGGATTTATAGGTTTGCGTGCAGTCTGGCAGGTGGCTAAACTGAGAAAACAAAGGAGCATGAGTACCCCACTATATCGATAATTTTTAAACATCAATTTTGCAAAACCTATTTTTTTAAATCGCTTTCATCACCAAAAAATAATACGCCGCCACTACTCCTGCCGTAATCACCAGCCCTACTAAAAAGCCAAAGAACCACATCTGATAAGATTTTGTGGAAGCCTCTTGTTTGAGTTGTGCTAATTTTTTTTCGCTTTCTTTTTTCAGTTTTTCGCTTTGCTGATTCAGGATTTGCTCTACTGGCATCTCAGAGATTTGCTGCTCTAATCGCTGTACATATTCGGTTTTTTCAGAGATAATGCGCTCTTTTTCAGCGATTTCTGTATCCAGTTTGTAGATTACTTTCTGGCTTTCATCGGCTACTTTTTTGAGCTGGTCTAAAAACACACGCGTGTCAGGTTGCTCGGAGGTCATCATGCGCGGTGCGATAGAAGGCTGTGCCATCGCGGACATTTTGGGCGCAGGTGGCATGGGACTGCTTGCCAGCGCAGGCTGCTTGGGTGCGGCAAAACTTTTGACCAATAAAAAAACGAGTAGAATGAGAAACAATCCACCTACGATTAAATAACCCGCCAAGATGCGGTTTTCTTGTAATAATTTTAAAAATGAATCCAGATTATCCATAGAAAGAAGATAAATGATGCGTGTTTTTTCTTTTAAAAAATAAAATTAGTAAAAAAATTAATTCAATACAAAATTTCTTTGATTTTATCACTTTCTTTGACCACCACCCCTGTTAAGTTTTGTGTAGCAAGTTTGACCATTGCCTTTGCGACTTGGTGGGCATGAATGGGTTGGTACTTTTTCGGGGTAAGAAAGTTCAAGACAGGCATCAATGCTTTGGCAAGGTCTTCTCCTGCACGTTTTTCTGTCCTATCTCCAAGCAATAGAGAAGGCTGCATGATAACCAATGTCTTGTAATCCAGTGCTTTAAGTTCTTTTTCCAATTTTCCTTTGACTTGGGAATAAAAAAACAAGGAGTTGGCATCTGCGCCTAATGAGGACACAAGCAGGTAAGTATGCGCGCCTTGTGCCTGCGCCAGCTTTGCGAACAAAAGTGGATAATCGTAGTCTATCTTGGTGAAAGCGGCTTTCGAGCCAGCCTTTTTGATGGTCGTCCCCAAGCAACAAAAAACAACGTCAGCCTTAAATTGGTCGGCGTAATCGGCTATTCTCTCAAAGTCTATAATGACCTGCACTAACTTGGGGTGAGCCACTGCTACCTGCTTCCGCAAAGGCGCAATCACAATGCTAAATTGCTCATTTTCTAATAGTTCCTGCAAGCAGTAGCCTCCCGTCAATCCACTTGCGCCCAGTAATAGTGCCTTCATTTTATTCTTCATGCCCTGCGCCCAAGAGTTCTCTGAGGTTATAAATCAGATTTTCCCACAGTTCGTGTAGGTCTTTGGGATTGTCCATTTCTGAGTAATCAATCACCTTCAAGAAAGCCGTATCGGTCAATTCACTGTGCGAAAGTTTGAATTCGAGGTAGGAGGGGTCAGCTTCGTCGGTTTCGTTCTGAGGAGAAAAATTGTATTTGGCGTGGCTATTGGTGCGTGCAGAAACCAGCTTGGCGGGGTGGCTTTGCCCGTCCCAGATAATGTCTAAACTCTTGTCTTTGAGGGTTCTGACCTCTTCTGCAAACCATTCTGCCAAGCCCGTCGCGGTAGAGAGATAAGGATAAATCATCTTTACGCTTGCATTGATTTCGTATTCTGCCACATATTTATATTTACTACTCATACATCTACATCATTATTTTGTGCAATATACTATTTTTTAAAAATGCAAAACGAGTTACGAAAGTTATTTTGTGGTTTTCTTGAAAATGGGGATTTTATGGCTTTTTTTGAGGGAAAAGACGTAACGCCCACTATCGAAAACTTAGTTAAGTTTTAAGGGGTTGATTTTGGGAATTATCAGTTTGTTGATACATTGTTAGTTAGGACTTGTTTAGTTCAGGAAATCATCATGTATTTAGCACACAGATAACACTGATTTTACGAAGAAAATACGAATTTTTAAATTTTTATCCGTAAAAATCTGCTAAATCTGCGTTATCAGTGTGCCTGATTTATTAAATAAACTTCTAAAAAAACTCTTAGGTAAAAAATATTGAATTGTTTTACTGAACATCAAGCAACTGATAATTCTCCTCACTACTTCTTTTTCAGTACAATCTGCTCATTTTGTTTGGCTACTATTTTGGCGAACGTATCGCGCAAATTAGCATATTCCTCAGAGGCAAAAATGGAGCGATTCACAAAAACTTTACATACTACTTGAATCGCATTTCCATTGACGCTTACCAGATAATCAAAACGAATGCTTTTGTCATTCCACAAAATTCGTTCTGATTTGGGCAGTTCCTCTACTTGATAGTTATCAGGAATAAAAAAGGTCAATAAAAAAGACTCCTCATAAGGATAGGCAAAGTCTATCAAGGTCTTTCTTGTTGTAGCTTTAAACGGGTTTTCTTTCATTTTCAAATCCAGTAAGGGATTGAAATAGATGCGATTACTGCCAGCCTCAGCAAACTGACTATTTTGATAATTCCCTTTTGCCTTCAATGGTTTTTCGTAATCAGACAAGTTTTCAAGACTATCCTTAAATAAGTCATATTCATTTTCCTCTTGTTTTTGGTCTTGTGTTTCATCTACCTCTCCACCATTTTCGTTTTGTTGTTTTACATATTTCTGCCTCACACTTAATGCTTCGTAGCCCTGCAAATTGATTTCTATGTTGCCATCTAATGCGCCATTTTCATTCAAATTAAATCTCCCAATCCACATTTTAGATGATTTGTAGCGATTTTGTAGGCTTATCCACTTGCTTTCTTTTCCATCTCTGTCCATGAGCAAACCCTCGCCATTCAGCACATTGGCAGGTAACATTCCCATTGGGAACATAGGGCTGGTTGCGTCCAATAAAAACTCTTGCTCACCTATCTTTACGTAGGCAATAGAATAGTTAAATCTTTCCAAGATAGGATAATTCTTATAAACTCTCCCATGTGTACGCGTGCTTAATAAAATTGGGTTTGCCTCCAAATCAGCTTCTCTGAGCATATTGATTAGCAAAAGATTAATTTCATGTTTGCTTCCTCTTTTCTTTTCTACCACTTCTTTGGGGGAACTTTCAGCCCAAATACCTGTTCTGTTTTCTGCCTTAAAATTGCCTTTGACATAATTATAAATCGCAGCCATTTTTTCATTTTCAGTGTTTTTACCAACTATTAAGCTGCCTACCAAGTCTTTGGTAGCCCCTTTACGCTTGATAAATCCGCCATAGCTTTGCTCACCCCATAGTTCTGCTATCGTATTTTCCCAAGTGCTGAAAATCTCTTTTTTAGGGGAGCTGGGGAACTGATAACTTGCTAACTGAAATTGTATTTTTCCGATATAGTCGTCAGCCGTAGCGATAAAGTTTTCGTCTTTGAAGGCAGGAATATTCTCTTGTACCCAACGATAGAGGTTTGTCCCTCCATTCTGGTCTGCTGTCTTATTTTTTCCGTCAGGGCTAACTGTAAAAGGCTCGTTATTTTGCAACACATAAATGTAACTCAACTCATCAATTATTCTAATTTGAAACTCACTTTTCCTAACGGGAATTACTGACTGAAATTCCCAAGCATTCAGCATAGTAATAAAGTCAGAGTCAAGAGAATAACTATATTCTATCACAGCCCCTTCCCGAATATTGGGCAAAGCAAATTTGACCAATTCGAGTGTTCTGCCCTTATGCTGTCTAAGTGTTTCTCTAAAAATATTTTTTTCTTCTAAAAAAGTCCTTTCTATTGCCCCACTGCTGATGTTTAGGTTATAAGTTGCACCTCGAATGTTCATAACGTTTTCCTTTGATTCTCCTCTGGCAGTGCTGTAAAGGGGAACTTCTATATTTGCCCAATTATAACCGTCCTTTTTGAGGATTTTGATACGTTTATGAATATTATAAGTAACTTGAAATCTGCCTTCGTAATAGTTAAAATAGGTATAACAAAAGCTACCTAAGACCACTGCGTTGGCATTAGAATCTGCAGGATAAATATTCATAGTGAGGTCTTTGAGGTCTATAGCCCCCCAGCGCATAAATGACTCTTTGGGCATACCTTGCACTTGTGCTTTGCCTTGGATAGAAATAGTAATAAAGAAAATTAAAATCAGGTTTTTCATCTTAAATTGAGGTTTTAGCATTGTTAATGTCTAATTTTCAATGACTAATTACTAATTAACCTACTCAATTTTAAGATATTGGTCATTAGTAATTAGTCATTCGTAATTCTCCTCACTACTTCTTTTTCAGTACAATCTGCTCATTTTGTTTGGCTACTATTTTGGCGAACAAGTCCTTTAAGCTTGCATATTCTTCGGGCTGAAAAAGTGCGCGACCAATCACCAATTTGCAGTTAATTTGGACGATATTAGCTATCTGGTTGTTCACCAGATAGTCGAAGCGCACACTCTTGTCATCAAACATGGTGCGAGTAGATTGTGGCATTTCTTCCACCACATAGCCTTCGGGAATCGTAAAATTGAGGTAATAATTTTCCTCAACAGGGTAGGCAAAATCTACAGGGAATTTGCGCTGCTCTGCTTTGAATGGATTTTCCTTTCTTTTGAAACTCAGCATGGGATTGAGGTAAATCCTATCGCCGCCTACCTCAGCAAATTCCTCACTTTCATAGACAGATTTGCCTTTGAGGGGTTTGTCATATTCTTGGGGGTTGTCAAAAGTAACTTTTAATTCGCCAAATTCGCTTTTTTCCTTCTTTGTTTCTCCTTCGGTTTCCTCAGTTTTATCTCCTTTTTTCTCTAAAAGTTTGCGCTCATCTACTGCCACGTACCCTGTCAAAGTAAAATTCATTTCTCCCTTGATTTTGCCTTCGGGCGAAATATCCAATTTGGCATAAACCATTTGAGAAGATTTGTAGCGGTTTAGCAAGTTTGCCCAAGAGAATTCCCCTTCCTTCATTATCACGAGCCCTTGCTCGCTGAGGGCGTATTCGGGTAGCATATCCACAGGGCGTATGGGGTCAGTTGCGTCCAATAGGTGTTCCT
>JAAFJS010000050.1 GCA_013298985.1 Cytophagales bacterium | reverse complement strand
ACGGAAGGACTGAACAACCTCATTAGAAGTGTAAGAAGAACCGCTTTTGGTATGCCTAATTTTGAAAATCTGAGATGGAGGTGTTTAGCCATTTCTAATTGATTCCACAAAAATTGTCAGACAACCATTTAATTATGGTGTTAAAAGAGCAATTAAATTATTGTTAGAAAACGATAATCCCAGTCCTGAATTTATAACCAATGAATTACATTATTTTGGTGTAAAAATTTTTACAAGATGAAAACGATATTATTTTTTAATAACAAAGGTGGAGTCGGAAAAACAACATTAGTATATCATTTTGCCTATATGTTGAGTGAATTGGGATATAAAACATTAGCCGTTGATTTAGACCCACAGGCAAATCTAACTTCGATGCTTTTAAAAGAAGAACGGTTAGTTGAAATATATGGAAATGATAACAGGCAAACAATACTTCAATCCATTAAACCATTAACAAAGGGTATTGGAGATATAAAAGAAGCAATTATTGAAAAAATTAATGATAAATTATTTTTAATCCCTGGCGACTTAGAGTTATCTGTATTTGAAGATAAACTAAGTGATAATTGGGGGAAATGTTTAGATAAAGACGAAGCTGCTTTTCGGATTACATCATCATTTTATAGAATTATCCAAAACTCTGGTTCTCAAAACAATTTTGATTATGCAATTATTGATGTAGGACCCAATTTAGGTGCGATAAATCGTTCTACTTTTATTTCCTCTGATTATATCATTGTTCCAATGGCAGCAGATTTATTTTCTTTGCAAGGGTTAAAAAATTTAGGAACAGCTGCTAACAGATGGAAAGAAGAATGGAAAGAACGGTATTTAAAAAACCCAGAGCCTAAATTGGAGTTACCCAAAGGAAATATTTTACCAATAGGTTATATTATCATGCAACACGTTGCAAATGAGGGCAAACCAGTATTAGCATATAAAAAGTGGGCTGAAAAAATTCCACCTACATTTAGAAAATCTGTTTTAAAAGAAGATGAACCAGAGAATGTAACTTTTGAAAATGACATCTATTGTTTATCTTTGATAAAACATTATCGCAGTCTGATGGCTATGGCACAAGAATCAAGAAAACCTATTTTTTTATTGAAGCCAGCTGATGGTGCTATTGGGGCGCACTTTAATGCTGTGAAAGAAGTATATAAAGATTTCAATAAACTGACTGACAACATCATAAAAAAATGTATGGTAGCATAGATTTACATTCTTGTTTGTTTTTATTAATATATTATTTCAACTCCTTCATTCTCAATTCATTCCCCGATACTCATTGGGCGTAAGTCCAGTTTGTTGTTTGAAAAAACGGGTGAAGTGTTGCGGATATTTGAAGCCCAATTCGTAGGCTATTTCATTGACCGTTTTGTCCGTCCCAAAAGTTTTGTTTTTCGCCACATCAATAATTTTGTTTTGTATGTACTCCTTTGCCGATTGCCCTGTTTCCTTTTTGATTAGGTCGCCAAAATAGTTTGCAGAAAGGTGCAATGCCTCAGCAAAATAGGCAACCGAAGGCAAGCCAATGATTTGCGGCTTTTCAGATGAAAAATAACCGTTTAACAGGCTTTCAAATTTTTCTAAAATGCCCTTGTGTACGTTATCTCGTGTGATGAATTGGCGGTCATAAAAACGGTCGCAGTAATTCAGGAACAATTCAATATTGGAAGTAATCAGTTTCTTGCTATGCTTGTCAATCGCTTGTTTTAATTCATTTTCTATTTTTGAAAAACAGTCCATCACTACCTCTCTTTCATGGTCTGATAAGTGTAGAGCTTCGTTTGCCTGATAGCTAAAAAAGCTGTACTCGGCTATACTTTTGGCAAGGGCAGTCCCACGGATTGCGTCAGGATGAAATACCAAACCGTAACCCTTCGGCTGATAGACTTCTCCATTATTTTCTATTTCCATCACTTGCCCTGGGGCTACGAATACCAGCGTACCTTCCTGATAATCATAATAGTTACGACCATATTTCAAGTCCCCACACTTTACTTCTTTGAGGAAAATACAATACAAACCATAGTAAATCTTTACCGTTTTTTCTCTACCCCAAGACCTCGGATTTGCCTTTGAAAAATCTATCACACTTACCAAAGGGTGCAGCGTTTTGTGGTTGTTCAACGCATTGTATTCATTGATGGTATCGTATCTGTATATTTTTTCCATATCTTTTTGTTTTTCATACAAATTTAATCATTCCCAAATAGCGATAAGCATAGAAAAACAAAATCAGTAAAAATGGTAGAAGATACCGTAATTTGTATTTGGCTTTGAGAAACCTAAGTGAGGGTTTTTGGAAAATTTCGCTACGGTAAGAGTGAGTTTCTTTTTACCCTTCTAACCTCAGCTTGTCTATTTGGGTAGGGGTTAAGCCTGTTGCCTTACTAATTACTTCATTATCAAGACCTAAATTAATGAGATTTTTAGCAATTTCTATTTCTCTTTCTTCCTTTCCTTCTCTATAAGAAGTTTTCAAAGAGGCAGTAAAATCCAAATAGTTTTTTTCACTATCACGGTAGGACTGTAACTGTTTAGCGTCAAAACGAGCGATTTCTGCTATTTGGAACAGTTTTTTAAATACTTTCTCCTGTAATTTTGGGTGGATTTCTTCTATTTTTACTAAGTTTTTTAGCACATACAACCATTTCTCAAAGTGAGTTTCTATTTCATCTAAACTTTTGTCAAACTTCTTAATTTCCACATATATAAAGCGCAATTTGCTATAAAACTCTTTTTGTGTTTCTCGTTCTATCAAGCGAACATCATGCAACAGTTTAGTCTTATTTTCCTTATCCTCATCAATAATGAAATCAGTAATAGAAATGGAAAAAACGCCATTTAATTGATAATTCCAATCCCCTTTTTTTGCTTGTTCCTGAATCGGAAAAGTGGCATAGTAAAGGCTTCTATCTTTGAAATAATCCTGCTTTGCTCTTTGCATTTCCACGATAAATTTTTCGCCTTTTTCGTTTTCACAATATAGGTCAAAAATTGCTTTCCTGTCCAAATCCGTTGCTCCCAAACGCTCACTTTTCAGGTAAGTGATGTCTATAATTTTACCCTTGTCGGTAAGTAGTTCGTTCAGGAAATCAATCAACAAATCCTTGTTTGCCTCCTCACCAAATATTTTCTTAAAGCCAAAATCTGTGAATGGATTGATATATTTTTGTGCTATCATGTTCTTATTTTTCTTTCTACAAAGATAAGAAAATGAGAAATAAAATCAGTAATTTCAAAGTTACCTTTCTAAAAAATCTGCTAAGTGAGTAGATAACAATTACAGTGCTATCAGTAAAAATGGTAGAAGATACCGTAATTTGTATACCAATATCTCTATTAGAAATACATACTTTTGTGGCGTTAAATATTTCAGAATCAAAAACGTGTAATTAAAATTTTTATATGAAAGCAACTATTTGGGGACTATTTTTATTGGTGGTAAGCGTGCAACTTTCTTTCGCACAATCCACAGAAGAACAAAAACTTATTCAGCTATCCAAGGACAAGTGGCAGTGGATGGCAGATAAAAATGTGGAGAAATTAGAGCCTCTTTTCCACGAAAAATCGAAGTTTGTTCACATGAGTGGCACTTGGAAAAAACAAGAGGAACTCGACATTATCAAAACGGGTAGCATTTGGTACAAAAATGCCAAAGTCCATGATACAGCAGTAGAAATTGTCGGGAAAACGGCTATCATTTGGAATCGTATTACCCTCCAAGCTGTTGTCCGAGAAAATGAAGTTACGACTGAATTTACTGTAACCGAAGTCTATCAAAAGAAAGGCAAAGATTGGAAACTCTTGGCTTTGACATTCAGTAGTGTGCGAGATACACATCAGATTAAGAAATAGTTATGAATTATGAATTATGAATTATGAATTATGAATTATTTTAAAACATTAATAATCAATATTTTAATTAATATTTGTGTTATAAACTAATTTCGTATGGCTATTATTACACTAAATCAAAAAACACGATGAAAAATTTAATTTTCTGTCTGTTCGTTTTCACGTTATTGGCAAGTAATTCCTTCGCACAAACTACTGTGGAACAAGAAATTATCAAACTTTCCAAAGACAAATGGCAGTGGATGGCAGATAAAGATGTTGATAAACTGTCCAAATTGTTTGATGATAAATCCATGTTTGTCCACATGGGCGGCTCTTGGGGCAAAGAACGTGAGTTAGATATTATTAAATCAGGGTTCATACATTACAAGAAAGCGGATATCCATGAGGTTTTGCCGCCAATAGTTATCGGAAATACGGTCATTCTACTTAATAGGATTACCCTGCTGGCAGTAGTCGGCACAAATGAAGTGAGTAATCCGTTCATGGTAACGGAGGTGTATGTCAAAGTCGGAAATGAATGGAAAATGGGTTCACTTTCGTTTTCAAAGTTGCTTACGCCTTAGTAAACACACTCAAAATCAATGACTTTGCTATGTTTAAAAATTTAAAATTGATATTGGTTATTCTGATAGGCATGAATAGTTTTGATGCCTTAGCGCAAACTACTATCTTTCCCCAAGGTGAGAAAGCCCCTACCGAAAATTTTACGGGGAATGTTTGGGTAAAAGCCCTTTTAAGCCCAGATAGTAGCTTTAATAGCAGCATAGGCAATGTGGTTTTTGAACCCAAAGCAAGGTCAAAGTGGCACAAACACCCCGCAGGGCAAACCCTAATTGTCTTGGACGGCGTGGGTTACTACCAAGAAAAAGGCAAGCCGCTGCAAATTCTTAGAAAAGGTGATATAGCGAAATGTCCACCAGATGTGGCGCATTGGCATGGGGCATCACATGACCATTGGTTTGTGCAACTGGCAATTACCACCGAACACCCCAAAGGTAGGGTAATTTGGCAACAGCCTGTAAGTGAGGAAGAATACAATGCGGGACTTATGCAAAATTTGGAATTGCAAAAGCAAATCAGTAACTTGGCAGGCAGACACCAAAATATTGTTGCGATTGCTTCGCTGACGGCAAAAGGAGATTTGGGACAACTCAAAAAAGCATTGGAAAACGGCTTGAACGCAGGGCTGACCATCAATGAAATCAAAGAAGTATTGGTACACCTTTATGCGTACTGTGGCTTCCCACGAAGTATTCAAGGGTTAAATACGCTCATGTCTGTCTTGGAAACAAGGAAAATACAAGGCATTACGGACAAAATAGGCAAAGAAGCAAGCCCCATAAACGACACCCAAGACAAATACGAAAGAGGAAGAAAAGTATTAGAAAAACTCACAGGATTGGCTCAAACTAAACCCAAAACAGGCTACGGTGCATTCAGTCCTGAGATTGATATATTTCTGAAAGAACACCTTTTCGCTGATATATTTGGGCGTGATATGCTTGATTATGTGGACAGGGAATATGCGACCATTGCGGCACTGACGAGTTTGGGAGGCGTAGAACCCATGTTACAAGGGCATATCAGTATTGGAATGAACTTAGGAATGAAAGAAACGCAGCTAAACGAAGCAATGGCGCAAATTGAGTATTTGATAGGGAAAAATGAAGCAGAAATAGGGCGCAAAATCTTGAAAAATGTGGTGGAGAGTAGGAAATGAAGTATCTATTTTCATCACTAAGAAAACTATACAAATCATTGTTTTTTAGTGCTTTATTAAGTTTTTCAACAATTTTAAACATACTTGATATTTAGAACACGAAGTCCCGTTAGGGACATACGTTTTGTAGGATTTAATAAGAAACAAAGAAATAAAAGTCCCGTTAGGGACGTAACTTGCTCTTATACAAATCTTTGTGTCGTCCTAACGGGACTTAATTAAATCTGATAACACTAATTTTCTACAAAGCGCACGTCCCTCTGGGACTTCCAGTCAGGGACTATAATACAATTATTTCAGTTAAATTACTTCTTTTTGATAGATTTATAAACAAAGAGAAGTAAAACACAGGAAAAACAGATTTTACAAATAAACACAGATAAAATACATATCAATATTATCTGTAAATATCTATCATTGAATATTTTACAAAAAAGTAAAAACTATGGCAAAGTTTAGTTTGAAAATAAATGGAAAAACCAAAAAGGTGGACATAGACCCCACTACCCCTATGCTGTGGGTATTGCGGGACCACCTCGACTTGCAAGGCACAAAATACGGTTGCGGCATTGCCCAGTGCGGTGCTTGCACTGTCCACCTGAACGGAACGGCGATTCGGTCTTGTTCGCTACCTGTTTCTGCGGTAGGAAATCAGGAAATTACGACCATTGAGGGCTTGTCAGAAGCAGGCGACCACCCCGTACAAAAGGCATGGCTCGAACATGACGTGGCGCAGTGCGGCTACTGCCAAGCAGGGCAAATTATGAGCGCGGTTTCTTTCCTCAAAAACAACCCGAACCCAAGTGATGAGGAAATAGAAACGGCAATGAGTGGAAATATCTGTCGCTGTGCTACTTACTTGCGAATTAAAGAGGCTATCAAAACGGCGGCGAAGAAGTAAAACGTTTACCTCCCCCTGCCCCCTCCAAAGGGGGAGAAATACAGGCTGTTTCCCCCTCGTGGGACGCAGTGCAACTGGGGCGAGGGAAGGTTTCTATAAGAATTGTTAGATAATTATTATGTTTTATAGATAATCAAATTTAATATTTATAAAAAATCTTTGTGTTTTTTCTAAATCTTTATTTATCAGTATTTTAAAACACAGAAAAACAGATTTTAGCGATAAACACAGATAAAATACATATAAATCTTATTGGTAAGTATCTGTAACAACTCATAACTTAAAACTCATAACTCATAATTTCTTACAAACATGACTGCAATAAAAACAACATATAATAGGCGTTCCTTTTTGAAAGTTTCTGCACTTTCAAGCGGTGGCTTTGTCTTGGGTTTCAGTATGCTGGCGGGCTTCAAACCTGCGGATAAGCAATTGGAAGCAGAGGTATTGGCGGAATGGTTCAATCTGACCAGCTACGTCAAAATCACAGAAAAGGGCGAAATCACTATTTTTTCGCCGAATCCAGAGTTTGGGCAAAACGTGAAAACTTCTATGCCCATGATAATTGCAGAAGAACTCGATGTGGATTGGCAAAAAGTAATCGTGGAGCAAGCACCTTACAGTACGCAACTGTTTGGTCGTCAGTTTACAGGTGGTAGTCAGTCTATTCGTTATGGCTGGAAAGGCTTACGAATGGCAGGGGCAAGCGCAAGGCAGATGCTCAGAGAGGCAGCCGCCCAAGCATGGCAAGTTCCCGTAGAGGAAGTTACCACAGAAGCGGGAGTTCTTTACCACAAAGCAAGCGGAAAATCAGCAACTTACGGCGCAATGGCTTCCGCCGCTGCCAAGATTCCTGTTCCCAAAGAAGTGAAACTCAAAGAAGTAAAATCTTTCAAACTCCTCAGCACGCCACAAAAAAATGTGGAAGGCAAAAAAATAGTAACAGGAAAGCCCTTGTTCACTATGGATTATCGTGTGGAGGGAATGTTGATTGCAATGATAGTTCACCCGCCTGCTTTTGGGCTGAAACTCAAATCGTTTGACGCTGCTTCTGTCAATAAAATGGCAGGAATCAAAGACGTTTTTAGCATCAAATTGTATAATGACGATTATTCGAGAGATATGTTTGATACACGCACTTATAACGAATTGGTTGTGATTGTAGGCAACTCGACTTGGGAAGTGCTAAACGCCAAGAAAAAGTTAGTAGCAGCGTGGCAACCTATCACAGAAGTAAAGGAAACAGTATCTTTTTTTGGACAAAAACGAGAGGAGGTAACGCCTGCGGGCTTAGAAAGTACAGACGCACACTACGCCAAAATGAAGGAAACAGGGCTAAAACCTGCGACAGTGCTTCGGAAAGACGGCAACCCAGAGGAGGCTTTTGCCAAGGCGCACCAAATCATAGAGCGCACTTATACTGCTCCTTTTTTGGCGCACAACTGCATGGAGCCTATGTGTTGCTTTGCCCATGTTACAGACGACAAGGTTTTTTTGGCTGCCCCTACCCAAGCCCCCGAACTGATTGAAAAAACAGTAGCGGCTCGTTTGGGCGTTCCCATAGAAAAAATAGACATAGAACTCTTGCGTATGGGCGGCGGCTTTGGCAGGCGTGCGTATGGACATTACATGGTAGAGGCGGCACTGATTTCCCAAAAAGTGAAAGCCCCTATCAAAATGATATACACCAGAGAGGACGACATGACCTACGGCATCTATCGCCCGACCTATACAGCTACATATCGTGCCGCTTTGGACGCTAACAAAAATTTGATAGGTTTCCATGTAAAAGGTGGTGGCTTCCCCGAAAGTGCGGTCTATGCCAATCGCTTCCCCGCAGGCGCAATAGACAACTACCTTGCCGAGAGCTGGGCATTGCCTACCAATATTACGATTGGTGCGTTTCGTGCGCCACGTTCTAACTTCATTGCAGGCGCAGAGCAGTCATTTTTGGACGAATTGGCGGAAGCAATGGGCAAAGACGCTATCGCCTTCCGTTTGGAATTGCTGAAAAAGGCAAAGGAAAACCCCGTAGGCAAAACCAATGATTATGAGGCAGATAGATACATAGGCGTTTTGGAACTGGTACGTGAAAAATCGGATTGGGACAGCGCAGAATCCAAAAAGCGCAATCGTGGCGTTGCTGCTTATTTCTGTCATAACTCGTATGCTGCCCATGTAGTAGATTTATCGCTCAAAGATGGGCAACCTGTGGTGGAAAAGGTGTTCAGTGTGGTGGATTGTGGCATTGTGGTCAATCCGCTTGGCGCAACCAATATGATAGAAGGGGCAGTGATTGACGGCATTGGCAATGCGCTGTACGGCAATTTAACCTTCAAAGATGGCGCAACTGAGCAGAAAAACTTTGATAAATACCGCATGATTCGCCACAAAGAGGCTCCGAAATCGGTAGAAGTACACTTTGTGAAAAACGAAATAGACCCCACAGGCTTGGGTGAGCCGCCCTTCCCGCCTGTGATAGGTGCGCTTGCGAACGCGCTCTACAAGGTAACGGGCAAGCGACTTTATAGCCAGCCTTTTCAAACGGAATTAGGGAAGATTGGGGGGTAAAAGGGGAGTAATTGATAAAAGAAGTTCCATTTTCTTAGGGAAATGGAACTTCTTTTTTAATTCAAGAAAAATAAAATACATGAATTGACTTATCTATTTTAAAATTGTATCTTTGTTTTAAAATGTAACTTCTATGCTTGATTTTCACCCACAAACAGTTATAGATTCAGACGGTAAAACAAATTTTGTGATATTGCCAATCAGTGAATGGTTAGCAATAGAAAATTTGTTGCCAATACTGTTGGTTTTGCAAACAATCAAAGAAAGCATGATGGAAATTAAAGCAGAAAAACAAAACCCTCACCGCACTTTTACTTCTATTTCCGATTTTCTCCATGAATGTGAAAATTAATGTTACTCATGCGTTCAAATGCCAAGCAAAGCCTCTTTTAAAAAAATACGCATCCTTAGCCCAAGAATTACAAGCATTAGAGCAAGAGTTACTCAATAATCCTAAAACAGGCATACTCATTAGAGAAAATGTGTATAAAATTCGCCTTGCGGTGAGCAGTAAAGGAAAAGGGAAAAGTGGTGGATTACGTGTCATTACTTATTTGGAAGTAGATGTGGAAATAGAAGAAGAAAAATATACAATCGTGAACTTGATAGCGATTTATGACAAATCAGAAGTAGCTGACTTGCCTGATTCGTATATAGGGCAATTAATTGATGATTTGGAATGAAAGATAATATGTAGGTATGCTCTGTAAATACCTGCAACAAACAAGAAATCCTATCACCAATTTGAGGATAGGATTTCTTGCTTCTATTTTATCCCCCCGCTGGTCAGGATTTACCATCTCACCCTTATTTTTTTGAGGTTTTGCAATCCAACCATTAATGATTAAAACTTTACGCCTGCTTTTTCTGTTGATAATTTACTGACTATCAACGCGAAACGTTTTTACTAAACTTTTATAAACGAATAATGGCTAAATACCAAGGGCTTTTCAGCAAACAAAATCTTTGTAGCTGCCCAAGTATTTCTGAAAAATTCGGATTGTCGATAGTTTTCCAGTGCCTGCGCGCTTTCCCAATGGCTGTATGTAGAAAAAATAGCTTGATTATCAGCGTCTTGGAGTAGTTCCAAATGATGGCAACCCACAAAATAGCGAATATGGTCTTTGGAATGGTCAAAAATAGCAAGAAAATCATGGACTTTTTCTGGCTGAAAAGTCATTCTGACGATACGAATAAGCATAAGGTTTCTGTTTTATGGTTAGATTTTCTGCAAATGTAGCCATATTTTTTCCTTTTTAAGCCAACATTAGCAAGCGTTTTGGACGCGTCATGGATAAAAAATAGCATTTTTCACCCCTGCGAAAAATTGTTTCCAAACTAATTTTTCAATAAATTTGTATTTTGTATTTATAAAATAAAAGGTTATTGAATTTATAATCAATAACTTATAACTCATAACTAAGAAAAATGCCAAAAAGATATACTGTTACCTCTGCCTTACCTTACGCCAATGGACCCTTGCACATAGGGCATCTCGCGGGCGCGTACCTCCCTGCCGATATTTTTGTGCGCTACCTTCGCCTGCGCGGGGAAGATGTCGTTTACGTTTGTGGTAGCGATGAATACGGTGCGGCTATCACCATCAAAGCCAAAAAAGAAGGAACTACGCCCAAAGCAATCATAGATAAGTACCACGCCATGATGAAGTCCGCTTTCGAACGCTTTGGAATTGCTTTTGACATTTATCACCGTACTACTGAGCAAATTCACACCGAAACTTCGCAAGCTATCTTCCTGAAACTGCACGAGAAAGGAGAGTTTGAGGTGCTGGAATCTGGGCAATATTTTGACGAGGTAGCCAGTCAGTTTTTGGCTGACCGCTACATTATGGGGACTTGCCCCAAGTGCGGTAATGAAAATGCCTATGGCGACCAGTGCGAAAAGTGCGGTAGTTCGCTGAGTCCCACGGATTTAATCAATCCACACTCTACGCTGAGTGGAAGCAAACCCGTCTTGAAAAAGACCAAACACTGGTACTTGCCCATGAACAAATACGAAAACTGGCTCAAAGAATGGATAGTCAAAGAAAAACAAAATACTTGGAAAACAAATGTTTACGGTCAGTGTAAGTCTTGGATTGAAGGTGGATTGCAGGCTCGCGCCATGACTCGCGACTTGGACTGGGGGATTCCTGTGCCTCTGCCAGATGCGGACGGAAAAGTGCTGTACGTGTGGCTTGATGCGCCGATTGGCTATATTTCTGCTACGCGTGAATGGGCAAAACAAAACAACAAAAACTGGGAAGATTACTGGAAAAGCCCTGATACTGAGCTATATCACTTCGTTGGCAAAGACAATATCGTGTTTCATTGCATTATTTTTCCGATTATTCTCAAAGCACATGGAGAATTTATTTTACCAACAAACGTTCCCGCCAATGAATTTTTGAACTTAGAAGGCGATAAACTTTCTACTTCCCGAAATTGGGCGGTGTGGTTGCACGAATATTTGGACGAATTTCCTGATAAACAAGACGTTCTGCGCTATGTATTGGGTTCTATTCTGCCCGAAACTAAGGACAGCGAGTTTACTTGGAAAGACTACCAAGCCCGCAACAACAATGAGTTAGTTGCCATTTTGGGGAACTTCGTAAACCGCCCTAACAACCTGATTCCCAAATTCTTTGAGGGTGTAGTACCAGCCCAATACGAACTTTCTGATTATGACAAGGCTACACTCACAGATTTGGCGAGTTATCCTGACAAAATTGGTGATTTGATAAAAAACTTCAAGTTCAGAGATGCACTCGCCGAAGTGATGAATGTAGCGCGTTTGGGCAATAAATATTTGGCAGACACTGAACCTTGGAAAATCAAGAATAATCCTGAACGAATGGCTACCATTTTGAATATTTCCGTTCAAATCATTGCTAATTTGAGTATTTTGTTAAAACCATTTTTGCCAAGAACCGCAGAAAAATTGGATAAAATGCTTGGTTTTGATGGAAAACTGACTTGGGAGGACGCAAAAAACACGAATTGGGTAAAAGAAGGAACGATATTACAAAAAATGGATTTGCTTTTTGAAAAAATAGAAGATGAAGTAATTGAAAAACAAATGCAAAAGTTAGGAGTTACCAGTAATCAGTTATCAGTTACCAATAATCAACAAACAACAATCAGCAACAAACAAGAAACAACTTCAAACAATCGCGATGGCGAACCACTCAAACAAAATCAAACAATTTCAAACCAACTAATTGCACAAAAAGACGAAATTAATTACGACGATTTCACCAAGTTAGACATTCGCATCGCGACGATTGTAGCCGCAGAAAAAGTAGCCAAAGCAGATAAACTGCTGAAACTGACGTTGGATACGGGCATAGACACGCGCATCGTGGTCAGTGGGATAGCAGAGCATTTTAAACCAGAGGAAATCATAGGCAAACAAATTACGCTTTTGGCAAACTTAGCACCTCGCGTAATTCGAGGAATAGAATCTAAAGGCATGATTTTGACCGCCTTAGATGGAAATGGCAAATTGCGCTTTCTGCACCCCAGCGAGGCTGTGATGAATGGCGCAACGGTTGCGTAACGCATTAAAATAAAAATATCAAACTTGCGAACATCTTACCGTTTACAAGTTTGATACTTTTATAAAAAATATTTTTAAATTATAATCTTCTTCATTTTGTTCAAATATTCCTCAGAAATATCCGCTCCCAGCCCAATTTTTTCAGGTAAACGAATTTCCCCATCTTTTAAATATGCTATTCCTCCTATTATTGGGTCTTCGGAAAGCATCAGCGCAGAATCCATGTCAAAATGCACAATATTTTTGCGCGCCATCACCAAATGTGCCAAGGCAGTCAATGCCAAGCGACTTTCTGACATACAGCCCACTTGTGATTTTAGCCCTGCTGCTTCTGCTATCGCTATGATTTTCAGCGCATTATTGATTCCACCAGACTTGGAAAGTTTGATATTAAAATAGTCGCACGCGCCTATGCTCGCCAAGCGGAACGCGTCATGCTCATCAAAAAGCGATTCGTCTGCCATGATAGGAATGGGGCTTTGGCTTCTTACCCGCGCCAAATCTACGTTGTTCCAGCGAGGTACAGGTTCTTCACAATGCTCAATATCAAAGACTTCGAGGGCTTTTAAGGTCGCTATCGCCGTAATACAATCCCAGCCTTGGTTGGCATCAATTCGCAGGGGAATTTCATTGCCAACTGCTTCGCGAATAGCACATACTCGCGCAACATCATCTTTTTTGTTTGTGCCTAACTTGACTTTAATAGACCTAAACCCCTGATTTTTAAACCTTAACGCTTGTGCCGCCATGAGGTCTGGCTCTTGGAGGCTAACAGTCATATCTGTAAAAATTTTGCGGTCATTTGTGCCTCCAAGTAGCGCATAAAGAGGCAGTTGGGCGTGTTTTGCCAAAATATCATAAAGTGCCATGTCAAACGCACTGCGGATAGTGGGGTTAAACTTGACTACGCGATTGATTTCTGTTAGTCTATCTTCTATTTGTAGCGGATTTTTGTTTTTGAGCAAAAGAGCTATTTTTTGAGCAATCTCGAACTCACTTTCCTGCGTTTCGCCCACAATATAAACATAAGGACAACATTCGCCCACACCATAAATGCCTGAATCAGTGTGTATTCTGACGATTATATTGTTGGCATTTGTGATTGTTCCCAGAGAAATGATAAAAGGCTCTTTGAGAGGAATATTGAGTTTGAAAATCTCAATTTCTGTAATTTTAATATTTTGATACGTTTGCATAGATGTTATTTTTCTATGCAATTTTGTAAAACTCATTTGCATTTACCGATTTTTTATGGTTATTTTTGAGAAAAATAAATAATATGAAACATCTTTTTGCGTTTGTTTTTGCGTTTTTCTGCTTTTTTGTTTTTGAGGGCAAAGCGCAGGTCGTTAGCACCAAGAAGCACAAAATAGTGCTGCAACTGTCAAACGGCGATACGGCGGTGCATCGCATGGTGATTCGGCAGATAGGCAACCTAAAAAAAGCTGCACCCAATGCTGAGATTGAGGTCGTTTGCCATGGGGCGGGCATCTACATTTTGGTAGGCGAAAAAACTACTTTTCAGAAGGAAATAGAGGAATATGCCAAAAATAAGGTGGTCTGGGCGGCTTGTGAAAATACAATGAGTGAGCGCAAAATTACCAGAGATAAACTTTTGGCTGTCTGCACGACTGTTCCTTCGGGTATGTTTGAGCTGGTGCTAAAACAAGAGGACGGCTGGAGTTACCTGAAAATTGGGTATTAGATTTTTGATTTTATTTTCCTGCCTTCTCGTGAAAAGGCAGGAAAAACTACGCCATCAATTTCATCAAAATCTCTTGTGCCGCCACAGAAATCACCGTTCCAGGTCCAAAAATGCCACTCACGCCTGCTTGGTAGAGGAAATCATAATCATTTGGGGGAATTACGCCACCTGCAATGACCATAATATCCTCGCGCCCTATTTTTTGGAGTTCAGCGATAAGTTCAGGAATCAGCGTTTTATGTCCCGCCGCAAGACTCGAAGCCCCAATGATATGTACGTCATTTTCAGCCGCTTGGAAGGCTACTTCCTGTGGCGTTTGGAAAAGAGAACCAATATCCACATCAAAGCCCAAATCAGCAAAACTTGTCGCAATTACCTTTGCCCCGCGGTCATGCCCATCTTGCCCCATTTTGGCAATCAAGATACGCGGTCTGCGCCCTTCCATAGTAGCAAACTTATCAGAAAGTTCTTTTGCCTTCTTAAACTCTTTATTATCAGCCACTTCACTCATATATACGCCTGAAATTGATTTGATAACGGCTTTGTGTCTTCCAAAAACTTTTTCCATTGCCATAGAAATTTCCCCCAAGCTCGCCCTTGCGCGGGCGGCTTTGACTGCCAAATCGAGCAAATTTCCTTCGCCTGTTTCTGCACATTTCGTAATTTCATCTAAGGCATTTTCTACTTCTTTGCTATTTCTTTCTTTTTTAAGCTGTTCCAAACGAGCAATTTGGGAATCTCTGACCGCAGAATTATTCACTTCTAACAAATCAATATTGGTTTTTTCACTCGTTTGGTATTTATTCACCCCCACAATAATATCCTTGCCTGCGTCAATACGCGCTTGCTTTTTTGCCGCCGCTTCCTCAATCCTCATTTTGGGCAAACCTGTTTCTATTGCTTTGGTCATACCGCCAAGTTCCTCCACTTCCTCTATCAGCTTCCAAGCCTTTTCTACGAGGCTATTTGTCAGAGATTCAACATAATACGAGCCACCCCAAGGGTCTATCGACTTGGTAACATTAGTTTGTTTTTGGATAAAAAGCTGTGTATTTCTGGCGATTCGTGCAGAAAAATCAGTAGGAAGCGCAATAGCCTCGTCCAAAGAATTGGTATGTAAGGACTGCGTGCCACCAAAAACTGCCGCCATCGCCTCTATGCAAGTGCGCGCCACGTTATTGAAAGGGTCTTGCTCAGTCAGACTCCAGCCCGACGTTTGGCAGTGCGTTCGCAGTGCCATTGACTTTGGGTTTTTTGGGTTAAACTGCATGACTATTTTTGACCACAGCAATCTTGCGGCTCTCATTTTAGCGATTTCCACAAAGTGATTCATGCCAATTCCCCAAAAGAAAGACAAGCGAGGTGCAAAATCGTCAATGTCTAAGCCCGAATTTACGCCTGTTCGTAAGTATTCTAAGCCATCAGCCAGCGTGTAGGCAAGTTCTATTTCTGCTGTCGCGCCCGCCTCGTGCATATGGTAGCCACTGATACTGATGGAGTTAAACTTGGGCATTTTGGTCGCAGTATAAGCAAAAATATCCGCCACGATTTGCATACTGGGTTTAGGCGGGTAAATATACGTATTGCGAACCATAAATTCCTTCAAAATATCGTTCTGAATCGTACCACTCAATAGCTCAGGCGCAACGCCCTGCTCCTCTGCCGCCACGATATAAAATGCCATGATGGGCAAAACTGCGCCATTCATCGTCATAGAAACAGACATTTTGTCCAGTGGAATTTGGTCAAAAAGCAGTTTCATATCCAAAATAGAGTCAATCGCCACCCCAGCCTTGCCCACATCTCCTCTAACTCGTGGGTGGTCAGAATCATACCCCCTGTGCGTGGCTAAGTCAAAAGCTACAGAAAGCCCCATCTGTCCTGCGGCTAAGTTCCTGCGGTAGAAGGCGTTAGATTCCTCTGCGGTAGAAAAACCTGCATACTGGCGAATTGTCCATGGGCGTTGGACGTACATAGTGGCGTAGGGTCCACGCAGGTAAGGCGGCACACCTGCGGTAAATCTAAGATGCTCTATGTTTTTTACATTTTTTTCAGTAAAAAAGGTAGTATCTTTTATTTTGCTAAAAGTTTGATTAGCAATCTGTTCTTTGATTTGCGAGAATGGGATATTGCGGAAATTCATTTTTTATAATCAGTTTTGATACTAAAACTATCCAAAAGTACAAAAGTTTAGTCATTGACCGAAGAATAAATTTATAAAAAAGTAAGAAAAAAAGAATCTTCTATCTGTCTTTTAACCTAAAAACTAATTTCAAACCTGACCATTGCTCATCTATCGCGCAACTCTTTACTGGTGGGGGTAATATCTCCCACGCTATCTCCAAATACGTTTTAGCAAGATAATCTTACTTTTTCTTCCATAACTGCCTGATTTCAAGCTCAAACTTGGGCAAAACATCTTCGCCAGAGAGTTTTTCATCAAAAGTTTGGGTAGTATGCCTGCCGTTTAAGCGATAAATATATACTTTTTCACCTTTGGTATCTATGAGCCAGCCCAGCCGCACGCCATTTTCTATATACTCTAACATTTTGTCTATCAGTTCTTTGAGTGAATCCGAATCTGACCGCAACTCAATCACAAAATCAGGCGCAATTTTATAAAAACCTTCAGCATCTTTTTCGCTTAGTTTTTCTAATTTGGAATTGAGGATAAAAGCTACATCGGGCGACTTGACCGAATTGGTAATAGGCAAACGAAAGCCCGCACTCGAATCAAATACTTCGCCTGATTCTTTTTCTTCATTCCAATTCACCACTTTTGCTGTTAGTCGTGCATTTTTATTTCCTGTTTTTGAATGTGTAGCCATAGAGATAATAAGATGATTATTTTGGTTGGTTTCGAGTTGTAGCGGCGAGTTTAGCGAAGAAAGCGTGAGCAACACTTCATCCTTGTCAAAGTCGAGCAAATCTCCAAAATCAATGATAATTTTGTTGCTTTTTTCTACTCCAACTACTTCTTTTTCAGGTAGTTTGATGGCTATTTCTTCATCTTCTAATAACAAGGTTTCCATAGTTTTTTATTTTTTAAGCAATATAATACTAAATTTTTAATTTTCATAATTTTGGTTCAACCATTATTACTTGTTCTTTTTCTAAGATAACTGCGCCTTCTGCTGCGCCTTTGGGCTTCCTGACAAACTTTTTGGGCGTATAAATTACTGGGCAAAGCGAATCGTTTTTGCGTTTGGAGAACCATGCGGCAAGCTCGGCAGCGCGGGCTATGACTGTGCTTGGGAATGGCTTGCCCGATTTGTACTTTATGATGACGTGCGAGCCTGCCACATCGCGGGCGTGCAACCACAAATCTTCTTTGAAAGCATATTTTTGGGTGAGTAAATCATTGTTTTTGGCATTTCGTCCTACCAATATTTCAAAGCCTTCGTGGTCGTAGCGGCGAAAAGGAGAATCTTCTTTTTCTTCCTCAGCCTCGCCTAATCCATTATTTTTGAGGTGTTTCCGTAGTTCTCGCAGACCATTAATTTCTTGAATACCAATAATTTGCTGGTTTATTTTAATTAATTCAATTTTCCTTTTTTCAATATTGTCTGTCAAAGTTTGAATTTCTATTTTATGATTTTTTCCTTTGCGATAATAAATTTCTGCATTGCGTTGGGGTGAAAAATTATCTTTGAGTTTGATGGTAATCTCTTGGTTGTGATAAAAATCATAAAGGGTTACTTTTTGTACTTTTTCAGGAATCTCGTGTAGGTTTGCCATGAGAATATTGGCAAGTTCTTCGTAGCGATTTTCTATTTCCAATTCAATCAATTTTTCCTCAGATTTTTGCACATAAAGAGTCAATTTTTCTTTTTCTTTCTCCAATTTTCTGAGCATCTCATTTTTCTCTTTCAGCAGTTGTAACTTGCTGATATAGAGGTAATAAAACTCATTAACAGCTACTATGAGGTCAGTAAAAACTTTGGCATCAGGTGAGGGGAAAAGAGAGAAAGTAATCGTTGCGTTTTCTTGGTGGAGGTAATAAGTGCTTGATTGTAAAGCAATAAGCAGATTTTGCAACGTCTGCCACTCTGTTTGGTTTGTCTGTGCTTTTGCCGCCAATTCCTTTTTTATATTTTTATCAAACGTAGGAAAAGTTTTTGCCAAGCCATTTGCTACAAACCCTTCAATACTTTGGTCTATGGGGCGGTCTAAGTTTTCTAACCTGATAGTCCAATCTTTCTCTAAGTGGTTGTTAAATAGCTCGATAGCTTGGGAGAGCAGCCCTTCTTGGGGCAGAGTCTGCTCTTGGGTAGCGCAAAGTTCCACAGAGGTATCAAATAAAATTACATTTGCCATTTGTCCATACATTTTGAAAAGCAGTGCCTTTTGGTTATCAAAATGAATAGAAAAACAGCGTTCGTTCAGGTATTGCTTGATTTCAATGACTTCATTGCCCATGATTTGTTCGAATAAATCTACACTATTTTGCTTGGCGCGGGCAAAGGAAACAGGGAAACTGAGGCAGGTGAAAGCGGGACTGAGGCTTACCCTGATGAAAAATTCTTTCTTTTGGGCTTGGGAGTAGAAAAAAAACACCAACTCATCTTTGACTTGGCTGAAAGACTCCATAAGCTGGAAACCAAGTAGTTGGCGGCTTAATGTTTGGCTAATTTGCCTAAGAAAATAGTAATTATTCTGCACTTTCTGATTTGGTATTTGGCAAATGTAGTAAAAAAGTTGTTCCTTCTCCGTAGGTTGATTGGACTTCTATCTTGCCTTGCATTTTGTCTAAGGTTTCTTTGACAATATAAAGTCCTAAACCTGAACCATTTGCACTATCCGTAGCTCGATAAAACATCTCAAAAATTTTGGGTAAATATTCATGTTGAATCCCTATTCCGTTGTCTTTGATGGTGATAATCACCTCTTTTTCAGCTATTTGGGCGTTTATCTGGACAAAAGGTTTTTCTCTGCGCGGGTTATGATAGCGCAACGCATTGGAAATTAAATTATTGAGAATGACGCTTATTCTTTTTTCATCAGTCCAAAATGGCGCGTTGGCATTTATTTCTATTACTTTTTTTATGCTCTCATAGTGCGGCTGGAAGGATTGCATTTCCAAAATCTCATTGATAAGTCTTTGTAAATCAACTTGTTTAATTTCTAATTCTTGTCTTCTATTGCGCGAGTAATCCAAAATATCTTTGATGAAAAAGTCCAATTTTTTCAAACTTTTTTCTTGGAGTTGTGCGTATTGATAGATTGTTTGCAAGTCTGCTTCACTTTTCATTAGTGCTGTCAAGCCCAGCGAGGAGGCGATAGGGGCGCGCAAATCGTGGGAAACGCTATATACAAATCGGTCTAACTCTTTGTTTAACTTTTGCAATTCTCCATATTTTTCGCTGAGTTCGTTGGCTGTATTTTCTAACACTTGCGAACTTTTGTCATTGTCCCTCACAAAAAAATAAGTGGCTAACAAAGCGGTGATGATATTGATTATCAACATAAAAATATTGATGGACTTAATTTGTTCTTGGGAAAACGCATTAGACTTAAAAAGGGAAAATTCAGTAAGAAAAAGCAAGCCCAAGAGTGCGATAGGAATGGAAATCATGATAAAAAAAAGTAGTGAATTGTAGGGCTTCATATTAACCATCGTGGCAAAAATAAGCACAATATATACATGGTGAATACCAGCATCATAGCCTATGAGAGAAGCCGCCCAAAATGTGGCAATATCTCCCACAAAAATAGTAACACACTTCGCAATCTGGTATTGCTGAAAACGGTTAAGTACAATCGCAAGCAGATAAGAAAGCCCCGAAGCCAAAATGACAAGGTATATCTGACTTTGAGGAAGAATTAATTTATTTAAAAAAGTAGCAAAAAAGGTGATTAGGCAGGCTACTACAGCCGCATGGTTTACGTGCGTAATGTCGCGTACCTGCAAAGGTGTGTGTTCGGGCTTGATGCCTTGCGTAGAAATATATGTCCAGAGTTGTCCTAAATAGTGCATCAAAGTTGGTTTTAATTGCTAATAGTTTAGTGTATAGGAATAGTAATTCGTTTTAGAGAAGCATAAGTTAGCAAAAAATTTAAGCTACAAATGTATAAATCAGCATATTATTGTCTAAAATAGATTACAATTTACAATGTTTTTGCTATGATTTTATTGGTTTTATATCACAAAGATAAGATTCTTTTCTTACCTTTGCGCCTCAAAAATAAATCAATTATCACTAAGCCGAAACTTAGCAAAGATGAAAGACTATTCTATTTTATTGTATTACTGCTACGTAGCTATCGAAAATCCAGAAGAATTTCGGGAGCAACACCACTTTTTTTGTTTGGATTTGAACCTTCGCGGGCGCATCATTGTAGCACCAGAGGGCTTAAACGGGACGGTTTCAGGGCTAAAAGCAGACTGTGAAAAGTACATGGAAACCATGAAGGCTGACCCACGTTTTGCCTCGATTGACTTTAAGGTGGAGGCATTTGAAACGCACGCTTTCACCAAGCTACACGTCAGGACGAAGCCCGAAATAGTCCATGCTGACCTTTTCCACATAGACCCTAACCAGCAAACGGGCATACACCTTTCTCCCGCCAATTTTAAGGTAATGAAAGAAGACGAAGACGTGGTTATCCTTGATGTGCGTTCTAATTATGAACACGCCGTTGGCAAATTTAAGAATGCCATAACGCTTGATATAGAGAATTTTAGAGATTTCCCTGACAAAATTGCGGACTTAGCCCAGTTCAAAGACAAAAAAGTAATTACCTACTGCACAGGCGGCATCAAATGCGAGAAAGCAAGCGCATTTCTGTTGGAAAAAGGCTTCAAAGACGTTTACCAACTGCATGGTGGCATCATCAAATATGCCATTGAGGAAGGCGGCGAAGACTTTGAGGGCAAGTGCTATGTATTTGATAATCGTATCGTTGCTGACGTAAACAAGGTCAATCCCAAAGTGATTTCAAAGTGTTTTGTCTGTGGAACAACCTCAGACAGAATGGTAAACTGCGCCAATTCGGTGTGTAATAATCACATTCCTTTGTGTGAAAAATGTGGATGGGAAATGGAGGGAACTTGCTCGCCCGCGTGCAAGGCACACCCCGAAAAACGCCCTTACGACGGCACAGGTTACTATCAAAAAAATACCAATCACTACAATCCCTACAAAAACGTGAAAAGGGAGAAAAAATGGTAGAAGGACAAAAAATAAATAGTTAGATAGTATAATTACTTAATAATCAATACAATGCCAACTATCTTTACTCGAATCATCAATCGTGAAATTCCCTGTCATCTGGTTGCCGAAGATGAAAACTTCATTGCATTTTTGGACATTAACCCTTTGGCAGAAGGGCATACCTTAGTGGTTACAAAGCGAGAAATTGACTACATTTTTGACCAAGAAGACCAAACTTTGCAAGCATTGATGCTTTTTTGCAAAAAAGTTTCTATCCAACTGGCACAGGCTGTTCCTTGCCTGCGTGTAGGGCTTGCCGTCGTTGGCTTGGAAGTACCTCATACTCACGTACATCTGATTCCTATGAACAGCATGGACGATATAAATTTTAGCAAACCTAAGCTCAAGTTTTCCCAAGAGGAGTTTGCTGCCACCGCCCAAAAAATTAGAGAAAAAGCATAGCTACAAAATTATTTAATCCAATGAAAATCAATTATTTAAAAATTTTATTGTTACTCATTTTATCTTTTACCTTTCATTTTTCCATTGCCCAAGAAAAGAAAGTACGAAAGTCGAAAAAAGATTTTTTAGTTACAATTACAAGCGAGTTTGGCAAAATCTACTTGCTTTTGTATGATGAAACGCCCAAACACAAGGCTAATTTTATCAAATTGGCACAAAGAGGCTTTTATGATAGCTTACTTTTCCATCGAGTCATTGATAATTTTATGATTCAGGGCGGCGACCCCAGCTCCAAAAATGCCAAAGCTGGCGACCGCCTCGGCAATGGAGATGTTGGCTACAAAATTGATGCAGAGTTCAATCCTGAGATTTTCCACCGCAGGGGCGTAATTGCCGCTGCCCGCGACAATAATCCCGAAAAAGCATCAAGTGGTTGCCAATTTTATATCGTACAGCGAAAACCACTTTCTGAGCCTGAAATTCAGCAAATGGAAGCGCGCATAGGCAAGCCAATTCCTGAACAGCAAAAGGAAGTTTACCGAAAAATAGGTGGTACGCCACATTTGGACATGGGTTATTCTGTTTTTGGAGAGGTGATTCAGGGGCTGGACGTGGTAGATAAAATTGCCGCTGTAGCACGCGACCCCTTTGACCGCCCCCAAAAAGATGTGCGAATGAGTGTAAAAGTAGAAGAAATAAAAAAGAAAAAAATCACAAAACTATTTGGGTATCAGTTTAAAAATCAGTAGGATACAAGCCAATATGAAATACAAAATCACGCATCAAACGCATTACAATTATTACGAAAATGTAAATTTGGCACATAACGAGGCGTGGTTAATTCCTATTTCGTCGGATTTCCAAACTTGCTTGCACACGCACGTTCGCATAGAGCCTAAGCCCGCCGTTTACCATGAGTACCAGGATTTTTTTGGCAATACAGTTTGTTATTTTTCTATCCAACAGCCTCATAGTCAGATGAATGTGATTGCTACACATCAGGTAAATGTCAATCGAAATTATAATACGTATGAGCAAACCTCATGGGAAAACACCAGAGAAATATTACATAGCTCTTACACCGAACTGGACTTGGCGGCACGTCAATTTAGCTTGGATTCTCCCTTATTACCTATTTTTGAGGAAGTAAGAGAATATGCGCTCAAGTCATTTACTCCCCAAAGACCGTTGTTTGCGGCAAGCCAAGACCTGATGCAGCGCATATACAAAGATTTTAAATTTGTGGCAGGGGCAACGACTATTTCTACTCCTCTCCCCGAAGTTTTTAGGCTCAAAAAAGGAGTTTGCCAAGATTTTGCTCACATAGGCATTGCGTGTTTGCGGTCATTGGGCTTGGCGGCGCGCTACGTAAGCGGCTACATAGAAACTATCCCGCCCGTTGGCGAGGAAAAATTGGTAGGCGCAGACGCTTCTCACGCTTGGTTTGCGGTGTATAGCCCTACGGCAGGTTGGGTAGATTTTGACCCCACTAATAACCAATTAGCTAATAATCAATATGTTACCGTTGCTTACGGACGCGACTATGCTGACGTACCTCCACTCAAAGGGGTGATTTTTAGCAGTGGGCTACACGAACTCAAAGTAGCTGTAGATGTGGCAAGGTTAAAATAGGAATAAAAAAGCATCACTTCCCTACAAGAAAATGATGCTTTTTATTCATGTTGAAAAACCAAGAACTAAGCGGTTACGGAGGCAAAATAGTTTTTGATAACTGTCATGCGCTCTTCTGTAACTTCCTCGATTTCCAGTTGTGCTTTTACTTCTTTTTCTGTGGCATGACCATAAATACCATGCTCCGTCAATTTTGTGCCATATACTTTGTTGAGGTATTTTTGAACCTGTAAAGTATTATCACCATACATAAAAGGTGATTGCAGGCTAAGTGGGAAATATTCGTCCTGCACTGGGTACTTATGCCCGTCGATTTCGATGTATCTATCGTCCATAGTTTTACTGTTTTTTATTGTGAAAAGTGTATTTAATGATGATGTATAGAGTTTATAACTTGCTTGTTATTAGATAGTTACAGCACAATTATTAATTACAACTGCGCTATTACTCTTTACAACTGTTGCAATTTATAAATCAATCGGAAATTACAAGAGAAAACAAGATGAATTTTTCAAGAAAAATTATAGCAACCTAAATTTAATATAGTTAATTGTAAAACCCATGTCGGCAAATTTATTTTCATATTTTGTTTTGATGGGCTGTTGCTGCACGTCCAAATGGTCAGCCAGCAGTGGCGATTGATAGAGGTCGTTTGTATGCACTAATTCACTAATTTTCTCATTTTCAAGTATTTCCAGTGTAAAATCGTAGAGCAAGGAGCTGTCCGTTTTGAGCCTGACAAGTACATTTTCTTGGCTGATGGAACGGTACAGTTGGAGAAATCTTGGGCTGGTAAGCCTGCGCTTTTCGTCGCGAGCCTTTGGGCGCGGGTCAGGGTGAATGAGCCAGATTTCGCTGACTTCTCCTTTTTCAAAAAACCTGTCCAAATTCTCGATAATTGCGCGCAAAAAAGCCACATTATTCAGCCCCAGTGCGTCTGCCTGTGTAGCACCTTTCCAGATTCTTGCCCCTTTCAAATCTACCCCAATAAAGTTCATATTGGGGTATTTTTGAGCAAGGGCTACGGTATATTCACCTCTCCCGCAAGCGAGTTCGAGGACGATAGGATTATTATTTTTGAAATATTCGCTGTGCCATTTTCCTTTGATAGCTTGGTAGATAGGTTTTCCTTCTTGTATAATCTTCTCATTATCAGCATTATGCTCAAAGCGAATAAGTTTTTTTCTCGACATAAAACGTGTTAGTATTTTTGATTTGTTTTTTACAAAGAAACGCCTCTTTTCCAAGGGATAAAGTCGTCCTGCCCCAGTGCCACTGCCTTGGGAGTGATTTCTCCACTGGCTACCTTGATGATAAACTCTAAGATTTCTTCGCCTTTGCTTTCTATGGTGTCCTCGCCCGCAATGATAGAGCCAGTATCAATATCTATGATGTCATTCATTTTTTTGAAAAGGACGGAATTGCTCGAAATCTTGATAGTAGGCGCAACTGGATTGCCCGTTGGCGTACCTAAACCTGTGGTAAACAAGATAATATTTGCGCCAGAGCCAGCGAGCGCGGTGGTAGATTCGACATCATTTCCTGGTGTGCAAAGCAAGTTTAGCCCTGCTTTGGTGGCTTTTTCGGTGTAGTCTATCACGTCAATCACAGGGGAAGTGCCTCCTTTTTTTGCTGCCCCAGCCGATTTGATGGCATCAGTGATAAGCCCATCTTTGATATTGCCTGGTGATGGATTCATGTCAAATCCTGAACCTACCGCCAACGCCCTTTCGTTGTAGGTTTTCATCAAATAAGCAAATCTATTCGCAACTTCCTCATTTACACATCTATCTAATAGTTCTTGCTCTACACCACAGAGTTCGGGGAACTCAGAAAGCATCGTGATTCCGCCCAAAGTAGCCACCAAATCGGAGGTATGCCCAATGGCAGGATTGGCTGAAATGCCTGAAAATCCGTCTGAGCCACCGCACTCCAATCCCACAATGAGCTTGCTCAGAGGGGCAGGCTTTCGTTCTGCTTGATTTGCCTGAATCAGTCCCACAAAAGTTTTTTTGACTGCTTCTGAAATAAAATCTTTTTCAGATTTACTTTCCTGCTGCCCCAGTACATACATGGGTTTCGAAAAGTTTTTATCACGTTTGGCAATTTCATTTTTCAAAATATCAACTTGTGCGTGCTGACAGCCTAAGCTCAAAATGGTCGCTCCCGCCACGTTTGGGTGGGTGATGTAGCCCGCAAGCAAGGCGCAAAGTGCGTCAGCGTCTTGGCGCGTACCTCCACAGCCGCCCTCGTGCGTGAGGAATTTGATACCATCAATATTGGGAAAAACCCTATACGCCTTGGTTTGCTCCGTCGTCATCAAAATATCAGCCTCAAGCAATTCACTTTCATTTTTTCCTTCTTGGTACATTTTGACTAAATTCTTCACGTCCAAGTGATAACGCTGCCCCAGTGCATAGCCAAGTTCCTTCATCAGTGCTTCTTTGACCATGTTGATATTGCGGTTTTCACAAAAAACCAAGGGCACTAATAACCAGTAATTTGCCGTCCCTACACTTCCGTCTGCACGATGAAAACCATCAAAAGTTCTATTTTTAAACTTCTCTACATCAGGCGATTGCCATGCTGTTTTTTGTTTTTTTTCTTTAAAATCATAAGAGGAGTGTTTGACATTCTGCGTCGAAATCAGTCCTCCTTGTGGAATAAATTGGGTCGCCTTGCCCACCAGAACGCCGTACATCACGATTTCATCATTGACGGCAAAGTTACGCGTAGCAAACTTGTGTTTGGTGGGGATATTTTCTGTGATAGTGTAATTACTGCCTTCATAATCAATGACTTCATTGGCTTTTAAGTCAGCAAGAGCCACAATCACATTGTCTTGGGGGTGAACCTTGAGTGCTTTTCGTTTCATCGTTAATTGGGATTAAAAAAAGAAATATTTTGCAAAGTATGATTTACAAATATAATAAATAGCACTTATTTACTCAAATAATCTTATGAAACTGTTTTCTGTGGTTCAATTTTGGTAGGGGCTATTTTTTTTTTCACTTCTTCTCCACTCTCCTCATTTTCTTTTTTGGCAGGTGGGAACATCAAAGAAGCTATAATACTGACCGCAAGGATAAACAAAATGATGTAAAGTGAATAAACCGTTTCGAAGCCAATGCTTTTCAACCAAGAATGAGCTATCATTTTGAAGCCAATAAACGTCATCAAGAAAGCCAAACCCACTTTGAGGTAGTGAAACAAAGGTAAAAT
Source organism: Cytophagales bacterium (assembly GCA_013298985.1). GTDB lineage: Bacteria > Bacteroidota > Bacteroidia > Cytophagales > Thermoflexibacteraceae > Thermoflexibacter. The sequence continues at coordinate 1,437 of JAAFJS010000050.1, read as the reverse complement.
ATTGGAAAGGAAAAAGAACATAGAACGCAAGCCCATTATCGCAAAAATATTAGAAAAAAACACAATGTAGGGGTCTTGGGTTACGGCAAAAACAGCAGGAACGGAGTCAACCGCAAAAATCAAATCTGTAAATTCTACAATCAAAACCACCAGAAAAAGTGGCGTTAAGTGCCATTTCTCCATCTTTTTCACAAAAAATCTTTCCTTGACAAAGCGCGGGTAAAGCGGAAAATACTTAGATACAAACTTGACGATAGGGTGCTGATTTACTTCTATTTTTTCATCTGTGGCATCTCTATCTACAAACATCTTGATGCCTGTAAATATTAAAAATGCTCCAAAAAAATACAATATGAAATGGAAACTTTGAATCAGGGCTGCCCCTACAAAAATAAAAGTGAAACGCATCAATATTGCCCCCAAAACGCCCCAAAACAATACTTTTTTGAAATATTTTTCGCGCACACCAAAAGAGCTAAAAATCAAGATAATCACAAAAATATTATCTACCGAAAGTGCATATTCCAGCAAATAACCTGTCAAAAACTCTATGGACATATTGTCGCGATAGAGCTGAATAGCCGTTTCATAATTTCCTGAGGACAGGTCTATCTCATCAGGCGAATAGCGATTGGCTATTTCTGTGAGCTGCTCAAAGGTCTTGATGTCGTGTATCCTTTCGCCATAAAAATTCAATATCAGATAAAAAACAAGGGCAAACATCACCCAAATAGCACTCCATGAGGCGGCTTCCTTAAATCTTACGACATGGTTTTTCTTAGAGAAAACACCCAAATCTAACAGTAAAACTGTAAGAATAAAGGTAGTGAAAGCGGCAAAAAATAAGATTTCGTTAGGTAACATTTATGGTGTATAGCTACTATTCAAATGGTAATGATAAAACTTTTTGTAAATTGTAATGAATCTGGGTACTAAGTTTAAAACGAAAATAATAATTAAACTGTTCTACTTTTAACACAAAATCCAAAGGGGACATGAATAAATTGTCTTAGTTTTGTACGCAAAAATAAACCCAAAAAAATTAGTAATAGGTAAAATTACAAATCATTTTTATTTTTGCAAGTAGAAAACATATTGTTAATCCATTATTTGTTCAACTCAAAAAAATCTTACGTAGATGATTCAAAGAATTCAAACTGTATTTTTATTTTTAAGTATTGTAGCTGTTGTAGTGATGCTATTTGCGCCACTTTGGACAAAAACAAACCCACAAACAGGTGATTTGGCGCAACTTACGCCCATGTCGCTGACCTATACCCAAAAGACAGCCGTTGTCAGCCAGCAATCTTCTGTCTATATTACTGTATTGGCTTTTGTGAGCATTGCATTTGCCTTTTTGTCTATTTTTACTTACAAAAACCGCATGAGGCAAGTCTTATATAACTTGCTCAATATCTTGGTTTTAATCGCTGTGTT
>JAAFJS010000005.1 GCA_013298985.1 Cytophagales bacterium | reverse complement strand
TCAAAAATGCTTTGTTCGTCCTGCTCCTTGTCCAGCACCGTCGCGCCCAGCGCAAACGAACTGATGTGGCTGAGGTGCGACACATACGCCAGGTGGAGGTCATGCTCGTCCGCTTTCATGTGCCGCACCTTCATTTCCAAGATATTACTGAGCAGTTCCACAATCATCAAGGCTTGCGGATTGCTCTTTTCTTTGTCGCAAATAATCATAATTTTGCCTTTGAGTAGGTCTGCAAAGGCGGCTTCGGGACCCGAATTTTCCGTTCCCGCGATAGGGTGCAGGGCTACGTACTGCCCGCGCTTAGGGTGCGCGTCCGCAAGCTGACAAATCTGCGCCTTCGTACTGCCTAAGTCAGCAAGTACGCTGGTTTCGGGCAAAAGGTCTAACACGCTGACAATCTGCCGACTAATCATGTCCACAGGAATCGCTAATACCGTCAGCGAGGCACTTCTGATGCCTTCCTCGAAGGAAGCCCCTTCATCAATAATCCCTAATTCCAATGCTTTTTCTACATGGGAAGGGTTAATATCAACCCCAATCACATGAATTTCCTTGATTTTTTCTTTCAACCCAAGTGAAAAAGAGCCGCCAAGCAAGCCCAATCCGATAATACAAATTTTCATAGCGCAAAGATAAAAGCACGAAAGAAAAACAACTCCCTTTTCCTATAATTTCTCGAAAAATATATAACAATTTCGTTAAAACTTCGTTTAAAATCTGTTAAAATCAATCTCCCCCCTTATGCCAAGCACTGCCTTGCGGTGTACTTTATAGCCAACAAACAAATACCAAACTTTCGCTAATTTTTTGTAAATGAAGCACTTAATCACTTTATTTCTCCTCTTAGCTGGACTAAATAGCCTTTGTGCCCAAACCCAGACGGACTCAACGGCTGTTTCCAAACCTTTGCTCTTTTCGGTAGAGGAAGATATGCTCAATGTGCCTTTAAATGTCAAAGAAGGCATTAAAACCTATTCTGCTGCTAAAAAATTAGAGCGAGAAAATGAAACTGTATGGAATGTAAATATCCTTAACAAAGAACAAATAGTACATTCGGGCGCGCTTTGTGTGGCAGAAGCACTGCGACTATTGCCCAATATTTTGGTCAGGCAAAAGGGAAACGGGCAGTACAGCGTGAGCATGAGAGGGTTTGTTGCCACGCCCCAAAACGGGTTTTTACAGGAAATTAATGAAAATACCTTGCTTGTGCTTCTGGATAATATGCCTCTAAATCAAGCGTTTAACAATGAAATCAACTGGGAGTCTATCCCTGTCAGCCTGTACGACATCGAGAAAGTAGAAGTCCTTTACGCACCTGTGGGAACGCTTTATGGGCAAAATCCGCTAACAGGCATTGTGCATATTTTTAGCGCGCAGGAAAAAATAGAAGGCTGGAAAGCGCAAGCCACCGCGCAGACAAGCAACGCCCAAACTCAACAATACAATGCCGCAATACAGTACGGAAAAGAAGAAAAATTAAACATCAGATTAGCAGGAAATTACTGGACAAGTCGCAGATTCCAAGATAGTTACTACTTGCTTTCTTCTCAAAGATGGACAACAGGCGACTCCCTTTCGTTTTTTCAGGCAAATCCAACTTCATATTCCAATTTTTCTACTCAAAACTACAACGCCAACGCTACCCTAAACTATCAGCCCAACGCGCAAAGCCATATTCAGGTAAATTTGGCAACACAAAATACGCTTTCCCAAGATGTAAACTTCGAAGTAGGAAATTTTGCACAAACATTAAAAAAATTACAACAGCATTATTTCACCTTAAATAGTAAACTACGAAATTTTGCTTTTCAGTTTAACTATCAAGTTGGGAATCAAGACCTTGCCAAAGGATTTTCTGGCTTTCAGTTCACGACTTCTCAGCTCAATGCCAATACAGAATATGCTTTTCAAACCAAGCGTTTTTCCATAACTCCTTCATTTCATCTCAATTATAATACTTACAATGCCGAAAGTCTTTCAGGGCAAACTTTCCTTTCTAATACAGGCGCAGCATTGCGTTCTGACGTTTCGCTTACCCAAAACTGGAAACTTTCTGGGGCGATTCGCAATGATTTTTTGAATATGCCTTTGGTCAATGTATTGAATTTTAATATCGCCACCAACCTCAGAATTAGCAAGGAAAATACCCTCAGAATCGGCTACGCAACGGCAACTAAAGCACCAACCGTTTATCAAAACACATTCATTAATCAGCAGTCAATCAATCTATTACAAAATACAAACCCTGCTTTTCCAACTACTTCCTTGCGTATTTATCAGCCCAATCCTGCGCTTGGGCTTGCGCGTGTGGGTAGCGCGGAACTAAGCTGGCTATGGCAGTACAAAGAACGCTTTGAGTTGAACGCACAAGTTTTTCATACTTCACTTTCACAGATGGTCAGCCCAAGTATAACTACTCAGGGGAGTAATGAAATAGTTAGTTTTTTAAATAATAATCAAAATATTACACAAGTGGGCGCAAATATTTGGTTGAAAATGTATTTTAGAAAAGTACAATTAAATATCTTTGCAACGTGGCAGAAAACTACTACCCCAACTTCTGCGATTTTGACTCCTGCGCCAAATCTATTTGGCGGATTTTCAATTAATTACAATACCCTATTTAACAGACTGAATTTGAATCTAAGCGGTTATGCTTTCCAGCGTCATGCGTTTCAGACCAAGCAAAGTGCGGCTATCAAAGGCACGCAACTTGCGCTGAACACCAAGCTGACCTATCGTTTCTGGAAAGAACAAGCCGTTTTTGTGAATATCCGTCATTGGAAATCGTCCCCGCTTAGAGAATTTGCATTTGGCGAAGAAATCTTACCCTTGTATTTGTTTGGATTATATTTAACGTATTGATTTTTAAAACTATATTAATGCTGACAATAAAGACGATATTTCTTACTCATAAGACTCCAAAGCAAATGATGTTTGTCATTTGCCTTGGATTACTTTGGATTGGGCAGGAAATATACGCACAACCGCTTCATTTTCAGGACAAAGACTCTATGGAAGTGGTCAGGAACAACTCACGTGTTCAGCAATTTTATTTCAAAAATAAGTATGACGAGGTGATAGATTTGGCGCAAAAAAATATCAAAATGGCAGAATCTAATCACTATGAAAAAGAAAAAGCCAAAAGTTTGTTGTTTTTGGGAAAGGCTTTGCGCGAGAAAAAAAGCTATTTTGAATCGCTAAAAACGCTACTCAAAGCCCAGCGAAGCTATGAAAATCTGTATGATGAAAATGCAACGGCAGAGATTATCACAGAAATTGCCATTCTTTTCCAGCAACAAAAGGCGTATCTCAAAGCAAATGAGCATTTTAAGATTGCCTATAACATTTATAAAAAAGGCTACGAAACCGAAAAAGCCAATCGAGTATTGGAGTATTTGGCTAAAATTGACTTCCTGCTTGGCAACAAAGAAAGTGCCTACAAGTCATTTGTAACCTTACTCGATGCCAAAAAAGAAGCAGGTGAGGTGAGTCAATCCATTTATTTTCTCAATCAGTTGGTGGAGATTGATGTGGCAGATGGGAACTTCAAAAGCGCGGCTCAACGCTACTTAGAATTAGCAAAACTCTATGAAAATCCACTCCAAATTGCCTCTTTATCAGCCGTTTATAATAACTTGGGCTTTACGTATAAGCGCATGAACAATATGCTCCAATCGGTAGAATATTTTAATAAGTCATTGAGTTTGTACCAAAAAAACAAGGAAAAATTATCGGATAGCAGTTCAGTGATTTTCTTGGAGAATATAGGTGTGGCTTACACCAACCTCAAAGCGCACAAAAAAGCAGATGAGTTTTTCAATAATGCCCTGAAAATCAATCAACAAAGAGGCAATAAGGCTGAGATAGCAAAGTCGTATAATTATTTGGCAGCAAATCACTACATCAGTGGTAATCAGATAAAAGCGTTAGATGCAGTAAATCAGGCAATTATCAATGCAAGTACGGAAAATTCGGAAGAGATTTTGATAACGAGCTATCGTATATTGGAGTTACTGTATAAAAATGATGACGACAATCAATCTCAAAAATATGGCAAACAAGCAGAAAGATTGCAAGTGAATCTGAACAAAAAACGCGGGGCAGAATCGCAGAAAATCATGGACGGGAATGTCTATCTGGAAAGTCTGGAAGGGGAACTCAAACAACAGATTGTTAGTGATGAGCAAAACTCCTCGCGCTTTCGCAGGCTTACGGAGGAAACTGACCGCCAAGCCCGCGAAAGTGAGAAGCGAAAAGATTCTATCCAACTGCAAATGAAGGAGATAGAGATTCTTCGTGGAGAGCAAAAAATCAGGTCTATTGCCTATAACAACAAGATTCTTGAAAACGAAAAAGCACAACATTTGCTCGATTTGCTTCGCCAAAAGTCAAATTATGAACAGCAGAGGTTGCGCCTTCAAAATACGGAACTGCAAATGCAATTTCAAAAAGAGCAAGATGTGCGAAGCAAGGAACTCATTGCGGAGCAGGCGCGGGAAATAGACAATGCCAATCGACTGCAAAAGTACGGCTTGACGATTATTGTGCTGGGGACTTTGTTCTTTTTTGGTGTAGGTGGCGGACTTTATGTTACTTATCGGAAAAACAAGGAATTGTTTATGCGAAACGAAACGATTGCCAAGCAGAGCCTTTCTATTTCCCAGCAAAACGAGGAATTGGAGGCGCAGCAGCGATATATTGAGGAGAAAAATAAGATTTTGGCTTTGCAAAACAATAAAATCAATGAAAGCATACGCGCTGCCCAAACGATTCAGCAGGCGATTCTGCCCAAAGAAAATTTTTTATCGACTATTTTTACTGACTTTTTTGTACTTTATTTGCCCAAAGACGTGGTTTCTGGTGATTTTTATTGGATAGAGCAGGTGGGAAATCAGACCATTATTGCGGCGGTGGATTGTACGGGGCATGGCGTTTCGGGCGCGTTTATGAGCATGATTGGAAATAGCTTGCTGGACAAAATCACAGAAACGTTACCGATTTTAGAGCCAAATTTGATTCTGGATATGCTCGACCAAGAGGTCAAAAACACACTAAATCAAGAAAATAACGTGGGCAATGAGGTGGGTATGGACATGGCACTGTGCGTGATAGATAGGGATACGGACAATGGCGATTTTTTCCGCATTTTGTTCGCGGGCGCGGGGCAGTCTATGTACTATTTGGTGCCACAAATCGGCAAACTCGAAGAAGTGAAAGGCGAAAGTAAGTCCATTGGCATTGTTTCCAGAAAAAAAGCAGATTTCAAATACAGTAAAAAAGAGCTTTTTTTGCACAAAGGAAGCAGTATTTACCTCAGCAGTGATGGTTTTCCTGACCAAAATAATCCTGAAAAAAATAAAATCGGTACGCCCAAACTCAAAGAGTTATTTTTTGAAAACGCGGGCTTTGAGATGCACGAACAAAAACAAATCCTTAGCAATTTTCTCCTCAGTTTTCAAAAAGGCGAGCCTCAGCGCGACGATATTACAGTGGTGGGGATTCGATTGTAGTGTTTTTTTTATTGCTTTAAACTACGAAAAAGTAAAATAAACTACGATTGAATACAAAAAACGTAAACCTTAGACCTACAAAAAACCATCAAAAAAAATAGAAAATCCTACACAATATTATTCTTGTTTTTACGTTACCACTCATTAGTTTGCCCATATTAATTAATTATCTTACATTAAAAGAAACAAAACTATGATGAAAAATCTGTTGAAGAAACTATCCTTTTTGTTGCTTGCGGTTTTTATCCTCAATGCCTGCCAGCAGAAAGAGGCTAATGATGATGCTACTACGCCAACTACAGAATCTAATCGCAACTTAGATGGCGACCCTTGCGGAATCGTCTTAGATACACGTTTTGTGAACAAAAATGGCACAAAAGTTACATTTGAAGTCGACGTAGCAGTGCTTAACGGCTCTGGAAATGAAGTCCCGAACTTGAAAAATGAAGACATCAAATTAGGTGATACCAATGTGAAGGGCGTAAGTTTAGATTTTAACGTAGAGGGTACGTCGCAGTCAGAAAGTCCAAAAATTGATAATTTTGCGGCAACCTTACTCTTAGACCAAAGCGGAAGCATCGCAGATACTGACCCCGAAAATCTGAGAATTGAAGCTGCCAAAATCTTCTGCGGCGCATTAGGAGAAAAAGATTCAGTACTATTGTCTGCCTTTGCAAGTGGAAATAATAGAAAGATTCCTTTTGACTTGGCTGTTTATGGTAATTTTACAAGTAACGGCAAATCGTATTACTCTACTTTGGACGATTTGAAGACAAAAATAGGCGGCGCAACTCCCTTATACAAAGCCATTTATGCCATGATTGGCTATGTGGACAAAGACATCAAAAACGCCAACAAATCAGTGGTCGTCTTTACTGACGGCGAAGACACAGAAGGCGGCGTAACTATCAAAGCCATCATTGATTTAGCAAAAAGCAAAAAGGTAAAAATACACATTGTCGCGCTGGGGAAAGAGGTAAACTTAGGCGTGCTGGGCGATATGGCAAAGCAAACTGGCGGTTGTTTTATTTGGGCGGCGAGTGGAAGGCAACTCATTACCATTTTTGGAACATTTAGCGATTTGCTCAAAGGCAAGATTAAATTCTATAAAACCAAGTGTACCGTAGATTTGAAAACCAATATTTCTATTTCGGCTACTGTCCTGATATACATTAAGATACAGTTTGGTAAAATCCTTGAAACGGACAAAGACAAGGTAGTTATCTGCCATAAGCCACCAGGAAATCCAGCCAATAGCAAAACGATTACCGTTTCCAAATCTGCTTTGCAGGCACACTTGGCGCATGGAGATTCGCAGGGAGCGTGTGGTAGCAGTGATGATGGGCTTTTAGTTCCCATCAAAGTTCCTTTGGCGCAAGGGCAATAAAAACGGATTCAGTTTTATAGAACCGCAGATTCAACTTTGAAATGCAATTTTATTTTTGGTTAAATTTTGTATTGGACTGTCAAATTCTAATGTTTTTCTTGGTCTATTATTAAGTTTTTCCTGAATTTCTATAATATCTTCAACAGAATAGTCATTAAAATCTGACTTTTTTGGAATATATTGGCGTATCAAACCATTTGTATTTTCACGGTTCGCCGCTGCGATTCAATCCTCTTTCCCAAGAATGATATGGATTTGCAAAATAAATTGCTACTCCAATTTCTTTTGTAATTTCCTGATGGTTTGTAAATTCTTTTCCATTGTCAAAAGTGATGGTTTTACAAGGCATACCTGTTCTTTTAAAGAAATTTATCACTGCATTTTCAACACTTTTTGCAGTTTTTCCATCTAATTTTTCAATGTAAGTAAATTTTGATTTTCTATCAACTAATGTTAAAATTGCGCCCTGATGTTTACCTCCAATAATGGTATCTCCTTCCCAATCTCCATATCTTTCTTTGGTTTCAACTTCTGGTGGTCTGTCAGCTATCATTACTTTATTTGGTATTACTCCTCTTTTTTCCTTTGTTAGCAACCTTTTTTTACGATATTTCCTCTTTTGTCTTAGATTTTCGTACAATTTGCCACCATTTTTCTTATCTTTATAAATATGTTGATAAATCCATTCATGACTCATTGTTTTCTTATTTTCTTTTTTCAATACGCCTACAATTTGCTCTGGGCTGTATTGTTTTGTAAGTAAGTTTTCTATAGAAATCTTAATATTTTCATTAAATTTATACGATTTTTTATCTTTTCTTCGCTTTGCTGCTAAATTATTTGCAACGTCTGCATCATACAAATTATCACTTTTTTTATTACGTTTTTTTTCATTAGAAATCGTACTTTCGCTAGTTCCAACTTGCAAAGCAATTTCTTTTTGTGATATATTCCTTGCAAAAAGTGCAGAAATTTCATATCTTTGTTTTAGGGTTAAATGTGCCATAGTTTTATTTTGATTTTTTTATTTCGCAATTCAAAAATAAACATAAAATATGACAGTATTTAACCTTTTTTAATTTTCCCCAAATTTCATTTCAAACTTGATTCCAAGTACTAAAAAACTATTTTTTGCGAATGTTTTTCTTGGAGAGAAACATTCGCTTTTTTATATTTTTCAAAAAAATGTCACACGAATGACAATTCAGCAAAAACAAAAAATCTAATTTTGACACCGAAATTTAAGCATCTCATTTTCTCAAACAAGCAAGTCCTTCATTATGTGTACTGTAACTTATTTACCTACTGAAAATCAAGCATTTATACTCACTTCCAATCGCGACGAAAGGTCAGTACGCCCCAGTGCATTTCTCCCTAATTTCATCAAAATCAATGACTTGGAAGTTCTCTGCCCCATAGACGCACAGGCGAAGGGGACATGGATAGCTACTGCGCCCACGCGTACCGTTTGCCTACTCAATGGTGCTTTTGTGCCACACATTCCCAAAGAAAAATACCGCCAAAGTCGCGGCAAGGTGGTCTTGGATAGTTTCTTATTTCCTTCTTTTGAAAAATTCTTAGACGACTATGATTTGACTGATATTGAGCCATTTACCTTAGTCATGGTCAATCATCAGCCCCTCACTTTGACCGAACTAATTTGGGACGGAAACCAAAAAACAATCACTACGCGAAATCCCTCAGCAACTGCCATTTGGTCATCTGTAACCCTGTACCCTCCTCAGGTTGTTTTGCAAAGACAACAGTGGTTTGCCGCATTTTTACAGCACTCTCAGAACGGACAAAGACAGGAGCAAATCATTGATTTTCACCGCTTTGGAGGAAAAGAAGATAGCACCAACGCCATATTGATGAATAGGAACAATGAGTTTCTGACGGTCAGCATCACCTCCGTTAGCGTGGAAGCGCAGGCAAGACAAATGCGCTATTTTGACCTTGTAAATAAGCAAGAAAAAGAAATAATGTTTTAGAATTTACTTTTTTAGCTGTCTTTATTGAGGAATCCCCACCGTTAAAACGGTGGATTTGTATTGATAATCAACGATTAACTGTTGCGATAGCTTACCGTTTTAACGGTAAGAACATTTTTTCATAGCACGATTGTAAAAAACTCACAGAGGATTGTGATTACAGTATCCATCATTCTCCCCTTCTCCAACTTTCTATCCCAAGGCTTCGTCCAGTTTGGGCAGTTTTCCTACGCGCTGCAAAAAGTCGATATGTCCCTGCAAAGCCACAGAAAACTTGTCTTTGACCATGTAAGGCACGCCAAACTCTTCTGCGGTTGCCTTGACGATAGGCGCAATATTGGGATAATGTATGTGGCAAATCGTGGTGAAGAGGTGATGCTCTACTTGGTAGTTTAGCCCGCCTACGTACCAGTTCAGTAACCAGTTATTGGGTGCAAAATTGATGGTCGTTTGCATCTGATGAATTGCCCAGTCGTTCTCAATCGTACCTGCGTTGTTTGGGAGAGGGTGCGTAGTGCCTTCTACACTGTGCGCCAACTGGAAAATAACGGTCATAATGATGCCTGCTATGAAGTGCATCAGCACAAAACCAGCCACAGAATATAGAAAAGGAATGTTGAAAAATAAGGTAGGAACACCCAAAATGATGAAAAAATACAAGGATTTATCAAAAACGAGGTTCATCAAAAAAATGGCGTTTTGCTTTTTTGTGTTTTTATTTACACCTTCTTTGTTGAACTTTACAAACTGCACAAAATCCTTTGCCAACACCCAATACAGCGTCAAAAGACCATAAAAAAAGAAGGCATAGACAAACTGAAACTGGTGGTAGGGCTTTACTTTGGTGTGGGGTGAAAATTTCAACACCAGTCTGTCCGAAATATCATCATCTGCGTGTGTAATATTGGTGTAAGTATGGTGCAGTACGTTGTGTTGTAGTTTCCAGTTCAGCACTGCGCCACCTGCGATGTTTAGTGTATGCCCCATGAGCTTGTTTATCAATGGATTAGGGGAGTAAGCACCATGATTTGCGTCGTGCATGACTGCCATGCCAATCCCTGAAACGCCTAAGCCCATCACCGCCCAAAGTAACAAGGAAATCTCAAAACTTGGCTGAAAATAAAGTAGTGCAATAAAAGGCAACACATACAAAGCTATCATTACGACAGACTTGATGACCATGGCGGCGTTGGCGTGCTTCGAAATGTTGTTTTCTTTGAAATAAGCATCTACGCGGCGTTTTAGTGTCGCATAGAAGGCATTTTTATCAAGTTGGTTATTAAAACGGATTTGTGTTTTTTGATTCATGACATTCCTAATTTTTTTTGAGCATTGATTAAAAGTGATAATGGTTTGAGATAGTTTTTTGTTATTGATTGCCCACAAATAAAGGCAAAATTTATTATTTTTTACGCTTTTTGCATTATTTTACTGCACATCACGTACAAACTCGCCGCCACAAACCACGCAGGCAAGCCCAAGAAAAATATTTCTATATTTAGCGTCAGGTTAATGCCCAAGCAAAGCACTAAGGTTGCTATCCATGCCACGCCTGCTGCCCAGTTTACATTTTTTTGGGTCAATTCGGCAAAATTTTTCTTCAAATTCAGTTTGTCAAAAAAGTAAAATTCTACAAAAATCACCGTTCCCATCGGGACAAGCAGTAAGCCATAAAGTGCTACAAAATCAAGGAGTTTCATCACCAAAGCAGGAAAACAAGCCGCAATCGTAGTTACGCCGCCTGTAATCAGTGTTACTTTCCACCTTTTCCACTGAGGATTGAGTGCCTGAAACGCCAGCCCTGCGCGATAAATGGTAGGATTTGCCGTTGTCCAGCCCGCAATGATGACGCAAACTGCGCCTGCAATGCCCGCGCTATTAAACGCTATGATGCCAGGTGTGATATTGCCCTGCGCCGCCGCACACAAAATCCCCGAAGCTATCCACGCCACAAAATGTCCAATAAATATGCCTCCAATCGGCGCAAAACCAGCTTTCCAGTGCTTTGCGTAGCGAAAAACGGACATATCTGCCATGCCCAAGTGCATCGCCATATTGCAAAGCCAAGCGAAAAAAGCAATGTGCCAAAAAGTAAATTTGCTCTGTCCCTCAAAAGGTACACCCGTCCAAATTTTGGTCTGCGCCACCTCCCAAAAGTCTGATAATCTGTGTATTCCCAAACTTGGCATGACCGCAAAAGCCGCCGCAACAAAAACCAAGCTCATCCAAGGCGCAGCAAGGTTCGCAAAGCGCGAGATTTCCTCGTAACCCAAGATGGAAACCAGCGTAACGACTGCCCCAACAGCCATTACCGTCATAATCCAGCCCAAGCTATTCGGCAACCAGTCATTGAGCGCAGGCATCTGAATATCAAAAGGAATCCCCACCGCAGTCGCAGAAACGGCAATCATCGAGCCTGCCAAAAAGCAAAACATGACTCCATTTACAACATTGTAATATTTGACCAAACTTTTTCCACAAATTTTTTCTAACTGATAATAAAGCGTAACCCGAAGCCGTACCGCAATCGGCGCGCAAACCAATGCCCAACTCATCACTGCCATCAGATTGCCCACAATTAAACCCAGAAAAAGGTCAAGCGCAGTTACTCCATGCGTCAAAAATAAGGGTCCAATCACAAATTCAGTCCCCGCCGTATGCTCCCCCGCAAACATTCCCACAAAACTTCGCGTACTTTTCAGCTTGTGGGCAGGGACAGTTTCTCTTTCGTATTCGTCAATCGCATCAAGTTTTTCAGAGATTGTAGTTTCTTTCATTTTCATAGAATTAGATTTTGTAGTAAAAAGCACAAGTCAAAGTAAAGAGATATTTTTTTGAAAACATAATCCTATTTTTGGTCATTTAATTTTAATTTTTCAAATCCAACATAAAAAAAGAAATCAATTCATTACTTAAGTAAATGCACAAAATAAAAGTGCTTTTTTATTTTTGTAACTCCTTGAAAATCAATTATCGGACACTTTTAAAGTGTCCGATAAATTTGTCCTCTTACTTACATCTCTATCACAACAGCCTTATTTACAGCACGATAGTCCAAATCCAGATTGCTGGCATTGATGTAAAGTGTTTTGCCTACTTCCATCATTCCGTAGCCTTCGTGGATATGCCCAAATAGGTGTACGCGAGGCTGTACGCGTGCGATTGCCTTGCTAAGTTCCTCACAGCCAACAGTATGCCCGCTTACAGTCAAGTCAAATATTCCAAAAGGCGGACCATGCGTAATCAAAATATCTATGCCCTCAGGAATCAAATCCCAATGCTTGCGGATTTCACTGCCTCGTGCGCGATTAAATGCCCAGTCGTGATACCATGGCGAGATAGGCGAACCCCATATTTTGAGGTTTCCTATTTCTATCATGCTGTCATTCAGGTAAATAGCATTGGTGAGAAGCGGCTCGGCAAGCGCAGGATTTTGTTCGAGCAAAAAGTCATGGTTTCCCGCAATGACGACTTTGTATGGGTGGCGAAGTGTACCCAGCCACTCATTGAATGCACTGATTTCGTGTGCTTTACCTCTTTTGGACAGGTCGCCTGCGTGAAGCAAAATGTCGCCTTCGGGAACTTCTACCTGCTCATGCAAGCCATGTGTATCGGACAAACAAACAATTCTCATACCTTTTGAAACTTAATGACTGTTTTTGGCAAATTTTGGTTTTTTTCATCAAATAAGCACTAAATCTAAGAAAATAAACGATAAAACGATAAAAAAACATTGTTTAATCTCCTGAAACCTTTTACAACACTATACGTATAAATTTATAAGAACTTTCAATATTTTTTGAAAATACGAAAATATAAATTTTTTATGTTAAAAAATAACGTCATTATTTACGACCACGAATGTCCTATGTGCGTAGCCTATACGGGTGCATTTGTCAAATTTGAACTTTTAGACAAAAACGGTAGATATAAATACGCAGATTTACCTGAATTTCCCACCCACCAACTGATTGACAAAGACCGCGCAAGGCACGAAATCGCCTTGTTAGACACAGAAAAACAGGAAGTTCGCTATGGGCTGGAAAGTTTGTTCTATATTTTGGAAAATCGCTTTCCAGCTTTAAATTTACTATTTAGACAACAGTGGTTTCTTTTGATAATCAAGCAATTATACTATTTTATTTCTTATAATCGGAAAATCATAGCTCCTTCTTTGTATCAGACTGAAAAATCATGTAATCCCGATTTTAACCTCAAATACAGGGCTTTATACATTTTGGTCATGCTCTACGTAGTAGGAGGTTTTGCGATTTATTTCAATCAATTTGCATCATTTTGGGTGTATTGGGTGGCGCAGGTGATATTTGGCTTGGTCAGCCCAGCTTTCAAAGATAATCACGAAAAAACAATCACCTATTTAGGTCATCAAATCACCATTTTACTGATAGGAAGTTTATTGCTTTTGCCTTCCATAATTTTCCCTAACCTGTTGTTTTACAATCTAATAGCCTCACTTTTAGTAATGATAAGAGAAGGTTGGAGAAGATGGAAAGTGGTAAACTTGGGGTAATCCCTTTTTTGAAAAACAAAAAACCTCATTCTCAAAAAGAATGAGGTTTAACATACTGATTTTCAAACTATTGGAATGAAACGACTGAGTCATTCCGACTCTTATTGTTTATCTTAGAAAGCGATATAGTAAGCGGTATTGCCTTTGACCATTAATTTCTCTGCACCTGTCGCTATTTTCTCCTGTGATGTGCTGTCTAATTCTTGGATAATCGTACCTGCTACATTGCTTACAATGATTTTCTCGATTTTGTGCTGTACCAAGTTCATCGGGTTTCCGTATTTTTTGGCATAGTAAGCGTCCATTTCTGCGATAAAACTTACTTCTTCTTGGCTATAAGCTACTTTTTCTTTGCGTTGCTTTTCGTCATTTTTCAGGGAATCTTTTTTAGGATTATCTGCCGCTACTGCATTAAAAAAGGTAGCACTCATCAAAAGAAAAGAAAGAACAGAAGCGAAAAATATTTTTGAAGTTTTCATTTTTTTTAAAATTTAAGTTTTTATATAAATTGTTTATTTTTTGTTTTAATTAATTTGATACATGAATCTATTATACCAAGCACGTGCCAAGATTTATAAACCACTGTTAATCAAATTTTTACAACTATTTTTGAAAAACTAAACTCAAAAAAAGTGTGCGAAAACAAGCAATAAGTGTGCGGTATTGGACAAGTATTGGTTAAGAATTGGCTTTGTCGCAGAAATAATTTTATGATTTTGGCACAAAAAGAGGTCAAAATGTAGTAAATTGCAGAAAAACAAAATGCGTATGGAAATACTGGAATTGGAAGAAATTGAAATGGAGGAAGTAGCGGTGCAAACAAAGGAAAAAGGCAGGCAAATCGCCTTGGATTTGTCCACATTGCTTGATTTGGCTGACGACCGTATCCTGCTCCAACTCACCTCAAGAAATCCCGAACTCCGATTTGAGGTCGACAAAAATCATCAACTTATTATCACTATGCCTACAAAAGACGAAACAGGAAATATTAATTCAGAACTAAACGCCGAATTGGTGATTTGGAATCGTAAAGATAAAAAAGGGAATGTGTATGACTCCAGTACAGGGTTTCGTATGCCCAAAGATGGCTCGTTAAAGTCGCCAGATGTAAGTTTTATCTTGAAAGAACGTTTGGAAAAACTTCCTGCTGATAGTGGCTACCGCAAAATAGCTCCTGATTTTGTCCTCGAACTTCGTTCAGATAGTGATGCACTCAAAGACTTGATAGACAAGATGTTAGATTACATTGACAATGGAGTAAGGCTGGGCTGGCTACTTGACCCACAGGGCGAAACTGCCTATATTTATCGCTTGAATGGCAAGCACACTTCCCAATCTTTTGACGAAACGCTGTCAGGCGAAGAGGTGCTGGAAAATTTTGCTTTGAACCTGAGAACGCTTTTTAAGAAGAAGTAAATTTTGCCTAAAATCTTACATCATCAAAAACAAAAAATATTTTTTTGCAAATACCTTATTATCAATTTTTTGAATTTTATAGACTACTCATTATTACCATGCTCATTAATACTTTAAAATCACTTTTCAGCAGAGAACTCGAAAAACTAAAGTTGGAAATCAGTTTGTACGAAGACGAAAAAAAACTGTGGATTGTCGAGAAGGGAATAGCGAACTCAGCAGGAAATCTGTGCCTGCACCTGATTGGGAATCTGAACACATTTATTGGCAAGGAACTGGGAGGAACTGATTTTGTGCGTCATCGCGAACTCGAATTTTCCAGCAAAGATGTTCCACAAAGTGAGTTACTGGAAAAAATTGATGATACTATTGTCGTCATACAAAATGCCTTAGACAAAGTGAGTGAGGCACAGCTACTTGAGGAATATCCGCTATTGGTATTGAAGGAAAAAACCTCAACTATGTTCTTTTTAGTACATTTGGCTACACACCTGACCTACCACTTAGGTCAAATCAATTACCACAGAAGGCTTTTAGCAACCACGATTTGAGTATGAATAAACAAGAAATTATCGCTATGCTCACCTCTCGCTACCAAGATTTTGCAGCTTATATTTTTTCTTTGAGTGATACAGATTTTATGTTTGCTGCAAATGGAAAATGGACGGCAGGGCAGCAGTTTGACCATATTTATCGCAGTGTTTCTCCACTTGCCTTGGGTTTGAAACTACCAAAATTCTTGCTCAAAATGCTTTGGGGAAAGGCAAATCGCCCTTCCAAAGACTATGATGCCTTAGTAAAAAAATATCAGGGCAAGCTCGAAAGTGGTGGCAAAGCAACCGCGCAGTTTATACCCAAAAATATACTTTTGAAAGATAGGAATGTATTGAAAAAGAAGGTATTACGTGCGATAGAAGTAATTTGCAAAAGCCTAAATCGCTATACGGAGGAAGAACTTGACACTTTTATTGCGCCACACCCACTTTTGGGCAAAATTACTTTACGCGAAATGATGTATTTTACGATTTATCATGTGGAGCATCATCACAAGCTCACTATCAAGCATTTAGTCAAGCAAAATTAACTCTCCTTCAAAATAATTTTTTCTAAGCGAGCCAATCTTTGTAAGAGTCGGGCATTTTCGAGCTGCATCACGCGCTGGTCTAAGTGTGCGAAGCTCTCATTAAAGTCTATCAAGCGCGCCAAAGCCTCACTGACCTTGCTCATAGTGGTTTCCAACTTGTCAAATCGCTTAGAAAACTCATTGAGATAGCCCTCAAATTTTTCTTGGCGATTTTCCATAGATTCCATGCGGTCGAGCATACGAATCATAATCTTGCTATTATCGAGCAAAATATTCTCTATTCGTTCAAATCGTTCATTATGAACTGTTAGCGAAGTTTCTATACTTTCTAAGCGTTCGTTCGTAATGAGTTGGGCATCTCCTATTCTATCTACTTTGCGGAGAAGCTCAGAGAAAACGGCTAAGTCGTCAGTAGTCATAAACGTATTGATGTTGAATTTTTTTAGATGAACCCTACAAAAACCTACCATTTTCATAGGGTTTTGACATGATTATTTTTTAGATTTCAATAACGCCTTCATTTGAGGGTCGTCAAGTGCATCTAAGCCTTTTTCTATCAGGTCGCTTGCCAAATCCACGATATTTGGCTTATCACCTGTTTTTTCCATCACCTCAATCTGCTTTTTGAGCAGAGAAGTGTGCGTGTCTTCCTTGATTTTGATTCCTTTGATTTTCATAAAACACAAAATTTAATTTAAAAGTATTTGACAATGAGTTAGTTAAGTGCTTTTACGTTTTTTTTTATATCCTTCACGACCAAAAATATAAATTTTTATTCAAATATAAAAAAATAAAGCACTTTTTATTTTTACACTCTGCAATATTATACAATAAAATATACGGTCAAAAGAGATATTTAGTTTTTAGTGTGAGCAAGTTTATTAGATTAAAAATTTTAACTGAAAAAAAATTTCAAAAAAACTTGTCAAAAAATTTTTAAATTAAAAGTATTTCTTTTAAATTTGTCTTGAAATTAAATTGTTGGTAATTATTATAATGTCATTAGTTTATTAGTTATTAGGTTAATAGCATTATAAATACTTATTTCTACTAAATTATTTCTTTTGCTTAAACTTTTAAATTATTAGTGTGAAAGTGAGAAAGCCTAAAAGTATTAAACGATACATTTATACTTTTGACCTTTTACAATAAAAAATACAAGTGATGGGAAAAATCTTCAACCAGCAGAAGTAACTGATTCAGAGCAACTTTGAATTTGGTGCATAGAAACGAAGATAGACGGTCTTCTCCTTTTAGGTATAAATTCATTTGGAAACTTTGGATTTCTTTCAATCAACCAGCTAACCAAGGTTAAACGCAAAAATTGTAAAAGGGAATCCTTTATTGTAGTCGTCTGCTCGCGGGCAGGCGGCTCGGTAAGGGACAAAATTAGGAAGGCTGTAACTGTGTACGATTTTATAATACAGTAATTTCTCAGCATGGGAACGCCTTTTGAAGCCTGTGGGAAGTGGAAAAGATGAGCATTAGCGAGCTTTCGCTGTGTATGATTTTATAACACTCCTATTATGGAGAGGGTAAGTGCGTGTACGTGAGGGGGTTGGGTATGGGCGCGGTCTGCCCAATTTGTGTAATGATTTATAACGGAATTTTTTTCATGTATCTCCTTTACTCATATAGGCGTGCCAAACGTGTGTATGAGGTCAGAATGTGGTTTTTAACAGTCTTTTGGGCGAAAAAGCAACATTTTTTTTGCCCAAAATGTGTAAAAAAATATAATGGATTTTGCCTTGTTTATAGCCCCTGCTATCGTGGTGAGGGGAAAGCGAAAGGAAAATATCTATACGAATAAACCCAAAAAGTGCCATGTCTAAATTTAGTACCTATTTTTCTAAGTTTTCTGCGAAAGCCCCTTCGCAGATACATCAGCCAAATCAGTTTGCCGAATCTGCGCGGCAGAGCAAGGAGTTAGGCTATTATGAGGAAGCTATTCGCGACCTCGAACCTGCGCCTTACGCTATCAGCTATCGTTTTGTATTTCTTTTGGCAAAATTATATGCTGGTGCGTACCATATTATTTCTGCTTTGCTGGGCTTGGCGTGTGTGTATCTGCTTGTAAATGTGTTTGTTGGGTTTGAAAATATGCCCAAGGGCGTACACCCAATCGTACTGTGGGGAATGGGAATTTTGCTGGCAACCCTGCTCGTCGTGCTGCTGGTGGGGATTGAGATGGTCAAAGGCAATTTGGCAACGACGATTTTTAGGAATAAGGCGGTACGAAACAAGACCAAATCGCCCATGATGATTGGGCTGGTAGGAATGATGGTGGTGAGTATTTTTATTTCGGCGGTGGGTGGCGCAGTCATTAGCCTCAAAACCAGTGATAAAACCTCAGAAATTAAGACCGCTTACCACAGCCAATCAGACAGTTTGAGGAATTATTATGATGCCAAAGTAAAGGCTTTGCAAACGGAAATTAATGCTACTAACCAACTGAAAACAAGCAGGTTAAAGCGTTCGCCTATGTGGGGGCTGACCAAAGAGGAAAGCAATACGCTAAACCATAACAAAGCGCAACTGGCAAAGCTGGAAAATCAGTTGCAGGCTGACCTGACGGGCTTAAAATCTGATTATCAAGGAGATGTAACGCAAAATCTGGTACAAAGCTCAAATGCGGCTTGGGTGGTGGCAGGCTTGGTTTTTGTCTTAGAAATTTTATTGCTTTGGGCGTACAGTTTTCAGTGGGAATACAGGGCGGAGGTCAAATCGGAAGCGGTGAATTTTCAGGTGTTGGAATCAGAAAAAAAGCAAGTGTTAAAGCCTGAAATTAAGACAGAAAAACTTGATAATGAATACGATAAGATGCGAGAGGTTTTGCAACAAGTCATCAACGGACAGCAACAAAACTTCCAAATTGCCAGCACCAGCTCACCGATTCCGCCACAGAAAGTAGGCTATAAATTTGGCTTGCAGACGATTAAAAACGAAATGGAAATGCCCAACACAAGGCATGAGTTCGTACAAAGGGAAGGAAATAAGATTTGCCTACACTGCGGGGCGGTCTATGAATACAAAATTCATAACCAAAAATACTGCTCTGAAAAGTGCCGAGTGGAGGCTTGGCAACAAAAAACAGGCAAAATGCTGAAAAAAACACGAAAGGATTAATCACAAAAAAGCTGGCAAAGGAAATTTGTCAGCTTTTTTTGGCTTAAAAAACTCGATTTATGTGGAAAATTATTTGCGCGGACACAAACTGGAAACAAAAAATTATGGTTTTGTTCTCCAACTTTCTTATCTTTGCCTGAGAAAATGAGCTATTGAATACAAAATATCTATCACTTATTTATTAAATTATGCAACAAACCGCAAATCATTTGAGGAAAACCATTCGGCAGGTACTTCCTTTTTTGAAAAATATTACAGACGAAACTGCCAGCCAAAAACTCTCCCCCGATAAATGGTCTAAAAAGGAAATTATAGGACATCTGATTGACTCAGCGTGTAATAACCAACAAAAATTTGTTAGAATAATGGCGCAGCCGCATTTGGACTTTGTAGGGTATGACCAAGATTTTTGGGTAAATGCACAGCACTACAATACCGATTCTTGGACTAACTTGCTCAAACTCTGGGAGTTTTATAACCTGCATTTGGCACACGTCATTGAGAATGTGAACCCCAAAGTTTTGCAAAATACCATCACCATCAATGGTGTGGGCTTGTTTTCGCTGGAATTTATCATGAAAGATTATGCAGAACATCTCAAACATCACCTGATGCAAGTGCTGCCTGATGCTAATTTTTTGAAAAGCAATTTTGAAAATGTCTATTTTGTGTAAATTAGGTTCAACGTTTAGGGTTTAAGGTTCAACGTTTAGGGTTTAAGGTTCAACGTTGAATGTTTAAGGTTCAACGTTTAGGGTTTAAGGTTCAACGTTGAATGTTTTTTATTTTATTTATTTTCTCTGCGTAATTGCGTTTTATTAAATTAGACATTTTGCGGTAGTAAGTTGTTTTACACTTTAATTTTATATTAAAAAATATTTGTTCTCGTAGCTCCCCCCGCTAAAGCGAGGGGTTATTTTTAACTACGCCTTTTAAGGCATGGGGCTATCTCCTACTGCAAAATGGATAATTAATAGAATTTAATTACAATATAATTAAAGAAAATATCTTTTTTAAACAAAAAAGATGATGCGAGTATATATTTATTAGCTATGAATAAAACAAAAGAAGTTCAAAGGCTTTTGCTTGAACTTCTTTACTTAAAATTATGACCTTTTTACTCAAAATTACAACCTTTTTACTCAAAATTATAACCTTTTTACTTCAACGTTGAATTTTAAACCTTAAACTTTGAACCTTAAACCTAAAACATTGAACCTTAAATCTTAAAATATGGTAGGTGCATCATTTCCACTTTTTCTTTCTGCACTTTTGAGAACTTCCGCCGTAGGTAAGTTCATTCTTTGTCCATCTAATAATTCTTGGATACTGACAACGGAGATTTTCGGATACGTATGCCCAAACATTTTGTTTTGATACGTGCTGTATTTAGCTGCTTCCTTGACCAAATTAGGCATAGGGTAGAGTGTAATCAGGTATCCTATTTCTGCTTTTTCTCTTTCTATTGTGCCAAACAAATCTCTGATGACTGTATTATAGCCTTTTTACCTCAATATTGAACCTTAAATCTAAAACATTGAACCTTAAATCTTAAAATATGGTAGGTGCATCATTTCCACTTTTTCTTTCTGCACTTTTGAGGACTTCCGCCGTAGGTAAATTCATTCTCAGTCCATCTAATAATTCTTGGATACTGACAACGGAGATTTTCGGATACGTATGCCCAAACATTTTATTTTGATACGTGCCGTATTTGGTAGCTTCCTTGACCAAATTAGGCATAGGGTAGAGTGTAATCAAGTATCCTATCTCTGCTTTTTCTCTTTCCATTGTGCCAAACAAATCTCTGATGACTGTCGGTGAAAGTGTTTTGCTTGATTTGACTGAAAAGATGACTTGTTTATAAGCTACTTTATTACTTTCATCAAAGTCGACCATGTAGGCTATGCCATCTATGCCTCCATCACCCCCTTTTTTGTCATTAATGATAGCACGATTGCTTGAAAAAGTAAGCACTGACCACTTCTCAAACTCTTTTCTGACTCTATCGTCTTTTTTATTTGCCAGTGCCACTGCGCTTGAAAAGTCTTTTGGTACTCCTGAGAGTATAATATCATCTAAAAGGCTTTTCCCAAAACTATCTTCTAACCTTTTTAGAATTAGCGAAATAGATTGATAGGTAATGTCTATTCCTAACCAATTTCGTTTGAGCCTTTCTGCTACTGCGATGCTTGTCCCGCACCCACAGTAAGCGTCCAAAACCACATCACCTTCATTGCTACTCGCTTTGATGATTCTTTCCAACAGTGCTTCGGGCTTTTGGGTAGGATAGCCGAGCCTTTCTTTTGACGTAGGAGCTATTTTATTTATATCATACCAAAAATTATCAATTTGTCTGCCTTTACTTTCATCTAAATACATTTTTTGGCTTAATGTTTTACCTGTTTTAGACCTTATAATATAGCCCTTTTCATACATTTTTTGCATTTTTTCTTGTGAAAAACGCCAATAACCTTTTACATTTAAAAACTCATAATAAGGATTTCCTTTAGATGCCCCTCCAGGTCCGTCCAAAGGTGCTAAACGATAGATACGATTCGTTCCTTCTTCTATATATTTATAATCTCTTTTTAATGCTTCTTCTGTGTATGCTTCATATTGTGCATTAAATAAGTATTCATCTACATTTTTTGCATAATATAAAACAATATCTGTTATCCGACCAAAGTGTTTTGCTCCTTGCTTGGCATCACCTTTGGCTGTAGAACGTTTCCAAGTAATTTCATTGACAAATTCGCCTCCTTGCGAACAAAAAATGCTATCCAGAATCAATTTTAAATAATGGCTTGCCGTAGGGTCGCAGTGTAAATAAAAACTTCCTGTAGGTTTTAAGACTCTGTGAATCTCTGCAATACGATGTGTCATACTTACCAAATAAGCAAATAAACTCCCTTTTCCTAATACGTTTTCAAGTCCAGTAATCAAGCTAATACTTTGCTTAGTTAATAACTTATTTTGAGTTTCTTGGATTGCTTTTAGTTCATCATTTGACAGTTGAGTCCATGTCCAAGTATCAATGAAAGCCTGCGCTTGGGCTTTATCTTCTGTGCCTATATTATTATAAATTTGATTGTAGTTCCGCTTTGAGTTAAAAGGTGGGTCTATATAGCATAAATCTACACTTTCATCTTTGATGTATTTTCTTAACACTTCTAAATTATCTCCGTAATAAAGTTGGTTTTTCATAAATTATAAAGTTTGATACTGAATTTGTTTTTCAAATAAATGAAGTTTAATAACCTCTAAATTATCCTCGTAATAAAGTTGATTTTTCATATTTGATAGCTATATATAATCTCGTTTGAACTTTTTTACTTCAATTTATAACCTTTTTACTCAAAATTATATTCTTTGAAGTTAAACGTTAAACTTTAAATATTAAACATTGAATCTTTTTACCTTAAATGAGAACTTTTTTACTCAAAATTATAATATTGGAACTTCAACGTTGAATTTTAAACCTTCAACGTTGAACCTCAAACCCTAAACATTAAACCTTAAATATTTAACTGAGTAGTTCCTTAGCAAGTGCCATATAGTCTTCTGCGCCTGCGGACTTAGGGCTGTACGAAAAGATGTCTTGCCCCACCGAAGAAGCC
The DNA here is from genome assembly GCA_013298985.1 of Cytophagales bacterium. Taxonomy (GTDB): domain Bacteria; phylum Bacteroidota; class Bacteroidia; order Cytophagales; family Thermoflexibacteraceae; genus Thermoflexibacter. The sequence goes on along the minus strand of JAAFJS010000005.1, from coordinate 44,536 downwards.
TCTGCCAAGCTGATATTCTGACGAATCGCCGTTTGAAATACTTTCCCTTGGTAAATATTTCGCAGTGTTTCTGCTATATTTTGACGAAAAACAGTTTTATTAATCTGCGTAATTAACATTCCTGCCACTTCCAAGTCAGGATTTAGGTTTTCTCGCGCACTCTCAACCAATTTTAGAATGGTTTGTAGTCCCTTGACCGCCAAGTATTCGGACTGCACCACTATCAGGATATGCGTAGCGGCAATCAGGGCATTGGTGGTGAGGATACCCAAAGACGGCGGGCAGTCTATCAAGATAAAATCGTACTTTTCTTTGGCAGATTTGAGGGCGTTGCGAAGTTTGAAATAGCCATTGACATCATTTTGTAGCTTTACTTCCGCCTCCGATAAGTCCAAATCAGCAGGAATCAAATCAAAGTTTTCCGCCAAGTTTACGATAGGCAGGGGCGTATTGTCTATCATAGCCTGATAAACGTGCATATCAGGCTCTTCCACGCCGATAGACTGCGAAAGATTAGCCTGTGGGTCTATGTCAATGACCAGTGTTTTCTTGCCGCACATCGAGAGTGCCTTGCCCAGATTCAGGGTGGTGGTGGTTTTTCCTACGCCGCCTTTGTGGTTTATGATAGCAATAATTCCTTTTTGCATTTTCTTTTTTTATTTTATTTGCTACAAAAGTATGAATTTAAGGCATTGATATTCAAAAAATGAAATACGATTTTGTGATTTTATTTTTTCTCCCTTAAAGTCTTGATAGCTTGATAGATAAGATTGATAGCTCCTTGGTAAGTAATGGACATCACCTCGCTGATTTCTTCGTACTCCATTTGGTTAAAAAAGCGCAAATAGATGGCTTCTTGCTGGCGTTTGGTAAGGCTTTGAATATGTGTTTTTAGCCTTTCTTTCAGTTCATAATCGGTTTGTGTGGCTATCAAAACGGCTTCATAGCTAAATTCAACTAAGGTTTCTTCATCTTCTTTGATTGGCAGCATCTGTAATTGTTGCTTATAAAGCCTAAATAGCTTGTATTTGAGGGACTTAAATAGGTATGCCTTGAACGAAGTAACCTCGTTTAGCTTCTCTATGCCTTGCCAAAGTTCAATGAAAAGTTCTTGGATAGTATCCTCAACCACTTCTCTGTTATTCATAATTTTTGTGCCGTAGGCAAACAGTGCTTTATGGTAAAGCACAAAAAGGTCAGTAAAGGCGCGTTTGCTTCCTTTCCTACATTCCTGCCACAAGGTTGCTTCACTGTCCAAATTTTGATGAGTTGATATTTTATTAAGTTAGAGTACCCAAAAAAAAACGAAATACAAAAACAAAAATTAATTTTTAAAAAAATCATTATAAGCACCCATGTTTTTTGCACTTGTTAGCAAATATACATAGACTTGTTTGTTCTATCACTGTAAATCTGTCATAAACTACTTCAAAAAAACTTACAAAAATATGAACTACGAAGATTATCAAGTAGAGGATTTTCTCTCTGATGCTTCTTTTGTAGCGTGGCAAGAGCAAAATGATGCCAAAGCTATGGAATTTTGGGAAGATTGGCTAAAAAAATATCCTGAAAAGCAAGAAGAAGTAAATAGGGCTGTTGCGCTATTGCAACTACTTGGTTTACAAGAGATAATGCCTTCTGATATACAGACTCAGAGGCAGAAAAATCTACTTTTGGAGCGCATAGAGGTTTTGAAAAAGCAACCTATGCGTATAGGTACAAAGCAAGCGTCTATCCGTCCCCGCGCACTGGTTTGGTGGGCGTTGGCTGCTTCGGTTTGCTTGTGCTTGGTAGCTATTATTTTTTGGCAATCATCAAAAACAGTGGTTTACCAAACGGGCAATGGAGGCTCTAAGGAAATTGTGCTTCCTGACGGCTCGGTAGTTATTTTAAATGCAAACTCAACGCTTACTTTTTCTGACCAGTGGAAAGCAACCGCAGTACGTGAAGTTTGGCTACAAGGAGAGGGCTTCTTCCACGTAAAGGCAGATGCTTCTAAAACCAAGTTTTGGGTGCATACTAATCACTTGAAGGTAGAGGTGTTGGGGACAAAATTTAACGTAAATAACCGTAGAGGCAAGACCAAAGTAGTGCTTGACGAAGGCAAAATTAAGGTTTCTGCGAGTATGAACCCCAAAATATTGCCTGTTTTGATGTTGCCCAAGGAGTACGTAGAACTTGCAGACGAGGATACCAATTTTAAGAAAAAAAGCGTCAGACCTGAAATTTTCCTGTCTTGGCGCAATAATCAATTAGCCTTCGATAAAACGCCTCTTAAACAAATTTTGCAGACAGTAGAAGACCATTATGGCGTACAGATTATACTTAAAGACATCACACTCGCCACACGTGAATTTTCTGGGGCGTTGCCCAACAACAACTTAGCTATCGTGCTGGAATCTATTGCTGGTATTTATGATTTAAAAGCGATTCAAAAAGAAAAAATAATTGTATTAGAATAGCTTTTGGCTATACAAAATGATTTGACAAATAACACACATAAACTATTTTAAATATGAAAACTACACGCTACTTATTTTTTCATCTGTCTTGGCTACTGGTGTTTACACTTATGCTGCCCAGCTTTGCCCAAATAGCCTCTTCAAAAAACACCATAGAGGGCAATAGTTCCCAAAAAACGCGTACCTTAAAATTGGTATTGAAGGAAATAGAGGAAAAGTTCCACATTTACCTCAACTATGAAAGTGGCTTGCTTGCAGGGAAGTCGGTCAATGCTAACTTTCAAATAAACAATAATTTGAGTGAATCTTTAAATGATTTGCTTTCTCCCTTTCAGTTAGATTTCAGAAAAGTGGGTGATAATTTTTATATTATTCACCCCAAAAAGATAGAACGCCAACTATCTTTACAAACTGAAAATGTAACCCCCAAAACCAATGATGCCTACCTATCCTTGTTGTCCAATACCACTATTGCTTTACAAACACCCTTCGCAAATCTTTTACCTGTTGTTTTTAAGATTACAGGTAAGGTTACTGACGAAAACGGAGTGGGCTTGGCAGGGGTAAGTATTCTATTGAAAGGGACAGGGACAGGCACTATTACAGATTTGGACGGGAAGTATGCCATTTCTATCCCTGACGAAATCAAATCGTCGGGGGTTTTAATTTTCTCTTTTATTGGCTATACCACAGAGGAACGGGCAATTAACAATCAGGCAATTATCAACCTAAGTTTTACGCCCGACGTTCGTGCCTTGCAGCAGGTAGTAGTTACTGGTTATGGTACACAGAATAAGCGCGAAGTAACAGGGTCTATTTCCCAAGTAAAAAGCGAAGAATTAGTACAGTTCCAAGCCCCCACACTGGACGCAATGCTGCAGGGGCGAGGTACGGGTATTCAAGTAAACCAAGCCTCTGGCACGCCTGGGGGCCCTGTTCGCGTGATGGTACGCGGTACAGGTTCTATTTCTTCGGGTGCTGAACCTCTTTGGGTGCTGGACGGGATTCCTATTTTTGATGGTAGCCCAAGCGGGGTAGGCAGTTCCAGAAATATAATTCCCCAAAACCCCTTAGCCACCATTAACCCCAACGATATTGAGTCTATTGAGGTATTAAAAGATGCCGCCGCCACCGCTATTTACGGTTCCAGAGGGGCAAATGGTGTCATTTTAGTTACCACCAAAACAGGTAAAAAAGGAAAGGGTGGTTTAAACATAGACTATACTTCAGGCGTTCAGTCCCTCACGCGTACTGCCAGCGATATGGGTTTTGTCAATACCCAGCAGTGGCTTAGTTTGTTAGACCAATCAAGGGTAAATAGCGGGCTACCTGTGGCTACTGACATTAACCCCTTGCTTTCCCAAATTAACACCAATATTGACCCTAACTCGCGCATAGACAGAAATAGCTTGGCAAATACCAACTGGTTTAATGAAATATTACGCACAGGGGCTTTCCGAGAAGCAAACGTTTCCATTTCAAGGGCTTTCGACAAGGGCAGTATGTTTGTTTCGGGGAACTGGCGCAAGGACGATGGCGTGCTGAAAGGCAATGACTTCACCAGGGCATCAGCCAGAGCCAATATAGAGTTTCAGCCTATCAATCACCTGACCACAGGAGTACGATTCACCTTAGCCTATTCAGAAAACAACCGTATTCCTGCCAGTGGGATAGGCACTCCTTGCTGCAATGACAATGTGGCAAATGGAGGTTTTGGGGTAGCTAATAACACGCTTCCTATCTTCCCTATCAGTTTGGCAAGCGGGGCGTATTGGAATCCGAAATCAGGCGCAAACCCTGTGGCGGCAAGCCAGCGCGAATATTACCTCAATCGTTTTCGCAACTACCGCGTATTAGGCGGTGGTTATTTAGACTATCAAGTCCCCTTTTTGAAAGGACTTTCTTTAAGAACAGAGTTTTCGGCAGACATCAACCAAGACCACACCAATTTTTGGGCAGGTGCTTTTTTGCGCCCTTCTAATATCCCCTATGCCGAAGATACACAAGCTACACGTCGTAATTTTAACTACAATGCCTTCGGTACTTATACCAAGTCTTTTGGCGAACACAGTATCAATGCTGTTGTAGGCACTGAATCTCAACGTTTTAATACACAAAGCCTTTTTGTCCGAGGCGAAGACCTCCCTGGTGTAGCCCCTCAAATTGGCTCACCAAGAACTATTCTTTCTGCAAGTGGTGGCTTTGGTGGCGAACGCTATATTCGTTCTTATTTTGGGCGTGTAAACTATAATTTCAAAGAAAAATATTTGGCAGGGCTAAGTTTTAGACGTGACGCTACTTCTATTTTTGCACAAGAATACCGTTGGGGTAACTTCCCTGCACTCTCGGCGGGCTGGATTATGTCAGAGGAAAATTTTTTGAAGAATAATAAAAATGTTTCTTTATTAAAACTTCGTGCAAGCTATGGAGTAACGGGCAACCAGAATATTCCCTTGGCAACGGAAACTACTTTCTTGGACTGGCCCGCCTATGCAAACACTACCAATGGCTTAATTGTTTCTAATATTGGCGTGCGCGAACTCAAATGGGAAACCACTAATGCCTATGACTTTGCGGCGGATTATGGTTTCCTCAACAACAGAATTACAGGTAGCTTAGGCTACTATATGCGCGACGTACGCGATTTATTACTCACCACCCCTACGCCCCCTTCGGCTGGTTTGCAGTTTCAGGGCAACAGCATTTGGGCTAATATTGGTGATATGAAAACCTTTGGGTGGGAGTTCGAAATCAATACTATCAATATTGACAAGGGCGGCTTTAAATGGACAACAAATTTTAATTTTACCACCAATGACAATAAAATTACAGCACTTAACCCCAGCTTAGACGCACGCGGGCAAGGCATCAATGCAGGGCTAACAAGGAACATAGCAGGCTACCGATTAGGTACTTTTTGGGTTGCTGAGTTTGCAGGAATTAATTCCGAGAATGGTATCCCCATGATTTATGAGATTGACCGAGATTTGTTTGGGCGAACAGGTGAAACCGTAAAAACAGGTAATATGATTCCTGCCACCACTGCCAATATTGCCAACCATCGAATAGTACAGCAAAATAAAACAGGGCTACCGCGCTGGTACGGTGGTTTTACCAATAATTTTTCTTATAAAGGCATAGAACTTACTGCCCAGTTTACCTTCCAGGGTGGTAATTATATTTATGACTTTGGCGAGCAGGGCTGGACGCAGCCTGGCGGATTAGGGCTGGCGCGCACCAACATCATTGATAATACATGGACTCCCGAAAACCGAAATGCCGAGTATCCAAGGCTGATGTGGAACAACCGATTTAATATTGACAACGCAGGGTTGCCACGCTTACTGCCTAATGGTCAGCCAAACAATGACCAAAACTATACGCAGCAAAGCATTGATAGGTACTTATTCAAAGGCGACTTTGTGCGTTTGCGTACGCTGCAAATTGCCTACAATCTACCCAAAAATGTGGTCCAAAAACTAAAAATGCAAAACATTCGTATCTTTATTTCGGGGAATAACTTGCTTACTTTTACAGGCTACAAAGGCTGGGACCCAGAACAACTTATCTTTGACGGAGGCGCACAGTCGCGCAACCTTCAGCAAGGTGCCGTTAGCCCTATGTTACCACAGCTCCGAACTTGGAGTTTTGGTCTAAATATTGGATTTTAATATTTTAAACAAAACATCTTAATCATAAATAAAATGAAAATAATAAAAATAACATTCCTTGCATTCGGTCTTTTTATTTTGAGTGGGTGCAATAACAATAAGTTTTTTGAACTGACCAATCCCGTAGAAAACCGAATTGAGCTTTCAGTTCAAAATTTAGATGATGCCGTAGGCGGTGCCTATTATGCGCTCACAGGCAATGGTGGCAATGGTTCTATCATAGAAAACTTCAATGCCTTTGCAAGTGCCATAGGTGATGAGGGTAATTTTAGCCCACTTGCGGGCAATGACCCCAACATCTTAGACTTCTATAATCGGAACAATGTCAATGAAAGTAGCTGGCTCAATAATGCTTATGCGGCGGCATATCAAGTAATCCTGTCTTCTAATTCTATTTTTCAGGCAATCAATAACGGCACAGTTACTCAGCTACCCAATAATAATCAAGTAAGCCGTATTCAAGGAGAGGCTCATTTCCTTAGGGCATACGCTTATTGGAACTTAGCAAAAATATTCTGCCCCGCTTTCGAGGCATCAGGCACAAACGACAAGCGTGTGCTACCCCTACGCACTGAATTTCTGAAAGGAATTACAGATGCAATCAATGCGCCGCCTGCTACTACCAAAGAGATATACGACCTTGTAGTGAGTGATTTGCGTAAAGCAAAAGAGTTGCTCCCGCTTGATGGTGCGGGTCAGTTCCCTTCCTATCAGATTGGGCGAGTAAATCGTTTTGCGGCTTCCTTTTTGCTGGCTCGTGTCCTTTTTCAGATGGGCGATTTTAATGGTGCAGAAGCCGAATGTGATGCCGTCATTAATAGCAACAGATACAACCTCAGCGAAGAACCTATCAGGGCTTGGAATCAGGCGTTCGAGATAAACGCACGCGAAGTAATCTGGTACTATGCGCTTGGCAATGGCGCACGCTCCAATGGGCTGGGCGGCACTACGTCAAGCTGGAAAGTGCCACGCCGTTTTTCTTTTTTTAACTTCACCGTAGGGAACTTTGATGGAGGCGTAAACCCAAATCAGCGCACTCTATCCACAAGTTATAGCTTCTTACGCAGTGCGGGCTGGGTAAACCCCGATACCACATTAACCGCAGAAGCACAAGCCGACCGCCGCTATACACAACTTTTTAGAAGGATACCTGCTGGACAAGACCCCACTTTTCGCAATATACGCACCACAAATACATGGAACGACCGCTATTTCCGTAGTACGGCACAGCGCGGCGTAACCAGTATTCCGCTTTTCCGATTACCCGAAATGCTTCTTACACGTGCTATTATCCGCTTTAATAAAAACAATGCAACAGGGGCTTTGGAAGACGTAAACACCGTACGCCGCAGGGCAGGTGTAAACCCACTCACTGCACTTACTGCCGCTGACATTCATCGTGAACGCATGGTAGAATTGGCTTTTGAGGGCGACAGGGTGTATTACCTACAAGCACTGCGCCTGCCTATCCCTAATGGCGACCGCAATACAAGTACAATACCCTTTAACAGCACTTCTTTGGTTTGGGCATTGCCGCTACGCGAGGGCGAGTTAAACCAAGGGAAGTGATTTGTTAGGACAATAAAAAAATTGACCTCTCGCAGATTAAGTCCGCAAGAGGTCAATTTTTTTGATAAATACAGAACTCTTTTTCCTTTAAAAAACATTTAAAATATTCCAAGTACGCAGATTCTCCATATTTAGCAATTCGGACTGAGTTTCTGCCTCGATTCTACCATTGATAGGCATGGTAGAACCTGTATTGATATAGCTCAACGCCTGTTTTAGCGAAAGTTCGTTTACATCTCCAAAATCTCTGGAAGCATCATCACTTGCCGCGATAGTCGCAGGAATCCCCTCAAAAAAGTCGCCTTCACCATTGGCATTTGCCATCACACCAAGCGTGAGGTAAAATCCATAAGGCTTAAAGCTGTAAAGATTGTTGAAGGCGGGCTTGCCGTAAGTGGTGCTTCCTACTGTAACTACATTCATGTAAGGCTTTAAGTTATTGATAATCTGCTCACTGGCAGAGGCACTGTTTCTCGTAGTGATAACAACTACTCTCTGCAAAGTTAATGTATTTGACCTTGTAGTAACTCTAAGTGCATTTTGCTGAATTTGTTGCCCAAACTGCGCTTGAATGGTAGCATTCCACTTTTGCTGTGAAAGAATTTTTCCATTGGCAGAGGCAGGTGCCACCAGGCTGGCGAGGTAGCCCATCGTAGTTACGTAGCCGCCGCCATTGTAACGAAGGTCAAGCACCAATTCACTCACGCCTGCTTGCTTAAATTCGGCAAAAATGGTATTCAATCTTGCTTGCTCCTCAGCAGGAGTCCCCAAAAAAGAATTGTATGCCAAATACGCAATTTTTTTATTCCCCTCAGTAATTATCTTTTTGACCATCACAGGATTGACTTTGTAGGTGGCTTGTGAGGCTGTAAAAGTTCGCACCGTACCATCTAAAAACTTGATTTCAAAGGTGTTTTGTGTCTTTCCCAGTTCAGCACCTAAGTTATTGTTAGAGGGAACTTGTCCGCCAATTTTCTGCAAAATGCACCCACGCGTAACGCCTTCCTTGCCCATTGGGGAGTCCGCATAAACGTAGCCAATGCGTACATTTCCCTGCGCGTCTGCCCTGAAAGCACCCATACCATAATCTTGGGGCGTTCCTGCAAACTCTTTGGTAATTACCTCTAAGTCTGCAATGGTGCTAAACTTGTCTAAGGGGTGGCGAAATGCGTCCAAAGTTGCCTTGACCGTCGCATAATTTTTGATATTGACCATACTCGCCACTGGCACGCGCTCGTTCCAGTAATATACGTCGCGCATCGTGTCCAGCAAAGCCAACTTTGCCTTGCTCAAATCGTCCGTAGGCTGTGGTATGGTTTCTACCACATCATTATCTTTTTTACAGGCTGATAATGAAAGTATTACAAATAAGAAAAAAACGGAAATGCCTTTGTAAGCATTGTAAAACGAATTTTTATTTGTCATTTTTGAGATAAAATAATTGATGAATAAATAATAAATCCTTAATGTAGCATGAAGTAAATACGTAACTAAGAGCCTAATTGGTTGCAAAATTAGTCTTTTTTTGTGATTTTGTAAGTACAATTATTTAACTAAAAATTTATACAGAAGGTTATTTTTTTAACTATACGCCCGCCTTTGTTTGAACTAACAGCCTAATTTTATTCAAATTCTACACCGTCATAGATTTCTGCCAAACTAATGCTATAATCAATACTTTCCAAGTGGATAGCACTACTCATAGAGGTCAAAAACTCCTGTTTCCACATATTTTCACTGATGCGGCGATGAATAGTAACATGGGGTTTGTATTGGTCAATCAAAATGTATTCTAAGACGCTTTCAATTTGCTGGTATTCATCGAGTTTATTCACCTTATCTATTTTCTTGGTAGAGTTAGAAAGCACTTCAAAAACACTTAGTGGGTTGAGCAAAGTCTGCTTATCTTTTTTTTGCTGATTTGCCGCATTTGTAAAAAATAAATCAGGAAGGAAGGAGTTGCCCGTAATTTCTACATAGACAAATGTGCCTTGTGAGTAGATTTTTATATTTTTTGTCTTGGAAACCATGCCCAAGAGAATATGAAGATTTGAAATAATTTGTCCATGATTGATTGTTGCCATCTCAAATAGAAGTTTTATGGGTTGTGTTCCAAAATCATTGCTTAAAACATAGCGCACAAACCACTCAGGCACAGGCTTTTCGCTGTGCATAGGAATAATCTCTCCCTCAAAATATTGAAATTTTTGCTCGACTCCGCCTTCTTCTGTTTTTTCTAAAAAAAATAAAAAAGTTTCATAAGGAATCGACATTTTCAAATTAGTATTAATTCTGTCTATTGATATAGTCATAAAACAACAAATTTAAAAAATGATAAAACTACACTTTTGCTTTTGTCTTTTTGAGCAAAAATGGTATGCTTACAAACCAAAGCAACATTCCCACAAACATCAAATTTTTGTGCAAATCTATGGTTATCAATTCATTGAAAACCAAAAATGAAGGAATAACAGTCAAACACAAGCCGCCAAAGGCAATCAATTTCAAAAGAGATTTCATAGTATTTTTATATTAAACGGTTTTAAAATCAAAGTTTTGAAAGTACAATTTAGTCATTTTTATTCTTTATTATCAAAATAGAGGCAACTTTTCTCAGCCCAGTTTTGTCAGAGGGCTTGTTTAGCACTTGCCCGTTTGCCCAAAAAGTAGAAGAACCGCCGCCGTCCAGATTAATCGCCTCTTTTGCCCCCAACCCAACAAAAATAGCTGCCAATTCTTCAAAAGTTACGCCTTCACTGATTTCCTGTCGCCCATCTACTACCAAAAATATAAGTTCATTTTTGTCTGTATAACCTACTGCTGTTCTGGGGTTTACGCCTGCTATTTGCGCCAATAATTCCTCTTTGTCGGTAATGCGTTTCTCAAAATTTTCCACCAAAACGGGACCTCCGCCCATCACTTCTTTCATTTTCCATTTTTTGCGTTTAGAAGGCATTTTTTCTGTGGGTTTGGGCTGAACAAAATCATCAGAAACAGGATTTGGTTGTTGGTAAAAATACGTTTTTCCATTTTCAGAATATACCCAAGCCACGTCTGCCTTTCTGCCTTTGAGTCCGAAGGCACTACGCGTTGGGTAACAGGCATTTAGCTTTCCATTGTCATTTTTTCTGCTTACTATTTCTTGATTAGTCGCGATGGTTTTTCCATCAGAAACCAGCAAACTGACCGAAGAAAGTCCGCCACTGACCGTATCGGGTTTGAAGGTAAAATAGCCGCCGTTAATGGCTAAAATGGCTTTACTTTTCAGTGCCAATTCGGGCGTGGTTTCCAGTCCTTTTCCGTTTTCTGAGGCTATGCTTTTGACTTCTATTTTCCTGTCTTTGAGGTTTATTTTGGCATAAAAAGCGTGTATTTTTCGCTGAGTAGTGGGCATATTTCCCTCAAATTCAAAGACTTGGATAGTTTCGGGCAAATCTTTGTTGATGTCTGCACGCGCCCGCCAATCGAGCTTTGCTTGGGAAAAAACTGAAAAACTGGACAAGACCAAAACTACGGCAAATGTTGTTTTCATTTATTTTATATTCATTAAATTTGCTTAAATTGCAGAAATTTGAAAAAACCATGCAAATCAGAAAAAACTTATTTTTCGTACTGTTGTTCCTGCTGCTCGTCAGCCCGTTTTATTTGTATCGGATTTACTGGCTTGTGAACTCCGAAGAAACGACAGGCACGTATTTATTCAAGGGGCAGAGCTTGGTAGGAGGCTCAGATTTCATGCACAGCTACCCTGTCATTCAGTTTTTTGATGGCACAAAAAACGTAACTTTTAAGGGACCTGATAATGTAGAGTACGCACCCAAAGAAACTATGTCCATTCGTTTTCAAAAATCAGATTCGTCTGATGCTCGAATCAATAGTTTTTTAGGCATTTGGTTGGTTACTGTTTTCACCTCTGCCGCGCCTATGTTGCTGATTATCATACTGTATTTCACCGAACTTTTCCCCAAAGACTTTAAAATTATTCTTTTTAAGACTAAAAAATAAGTAGTTTTTGTCTGTCTAACTGAATAAAAATTTTCTCTCCCACTGCGCCATCAATGAAAGGTGTATGAATAATAAGTATCTGATTGATAGCTGTTTGCACCTCTACTCGGTAAAACGCACCCATAAAATCAATAGACAGGATTGTTACCTCAAAAATACTATTGTTTTTATTGCCAATCTTGATGTCGGCAGGGCGAATCATAATCCTAACCGCGCCCCATGCCTCTGAGAGTTGGAAAAGTTTGATGAGGGCAGAATCCAAGACATTTACTTCGCCAAAAAGCCCCGCAACGTACAGATTGACAGGGTGTTGATAGACGAACTGTGGTTTGTCTATCTGCAAAATTTCGCCTTTATACATGACAGCCACGCGGTCAGCAAGCCCAAAAGCGTCTTGGGGGTCGTGCGTAACCATGATGGCGGCAGTCTTGCTTTCCTTCAAAATATGTAAAATTTCTTTTTTCAAATACAGCTTGAGGCTTGCGTCCAAATTGCTAAAAGGCTCGTCCAGCAACAGTAATTTGGGTTTGTTTGCCAGTGCCACAGCCAAAGCAACACGCTGTAACTGCCCGCCCGAAAGTTCGTAGGGAAGTTTGTTTTCTGTACCTTCCAGCCTGCAAAGTGTCAGCAATTCAGCTACTCTTTTGCGCTGATAATCAGCTTTGTACTGCCTAAGAAAGTAAGAAATATTGTCATAAATGTTAAAAAGCGGAAACATCTTGAAGTTCTGGTGGACAATATTGATGAAAGGATTGCCCGCTACTAATCGCGCCGAGGGCGGCAGCACCTTGCCCAACTCCAAAAAGACCTCGCCCGCGTCAGGCTCTAACAAGCCACCAATGATGTGTAAGAGGGAGGTTTTCCCGCTACCACTTTCGCCCACGATTGTCAAGATTTCACCTTCCTGCAAAGAAAAAGAAAGATTATCTACCGCTTTTTCAGCTTGTTGGTAATATTTTTTAGAGAGGTTTCGTACTTCCAAAAACATGAATAATATATTGTTAAATGGTTAATATAGTTGATAAGTATTTGCCTTAATGTATGGTAAATAAACACTAAAAACAAGAAATTCAAAAACGATAAACTAAGGAATAAAACAAATATATTGGTTTAGATGAATAAAAATACAAATTTCCTTTAATTTTACCACAAAAATTAATGATTTATTAGATGAAAACCATCACAGCTATCGTGCCTATGCGCCACAGCAGCGAGCGCGTTAAGGGCAAAAACTATCGCCTTTTCAATGGCAAACCACTTTTTCATTACATTACAGAAACGCTTTTGAACTGCCCTTCCATCACCCAAATCGTGATTGATACGGACAGCCCAAGCATCATGCAGTATGCCAAGGCAAATATGCCCAGCGTGATTTTGCTCGAAAGACCCGAACATTTGCGCGATGGCGGGATTCCTATGAACGACGTACTGCTCAATATCATTAGCCAAGTGGAATCTGATTTTTACCTCCAAACGCATAGCACCAACCCTTTGTTAAGCTCGGATACGATTGAAGAAGGGATTAATTTTTTCCTAAAAAACTATCCAATTTATGATTCGCTTTTTAGTGTAACTCGCTTACAAACAAGACTTTGGGACGGGCTTGCGCGTGCAGTAAATCACAATCCAAATATTTTGCTCCGAACGCAAGATTTGCCACCCATTTACGAGGAAAATTCTTGTCTTTATCTTTTTACAAAGCAGATTTTGAAGGAAAAACACAACCGAATAGGCAACAGACCTTATTTGTTTGAGATTGACCGCAAGGAGGCAATAGACATTGATGAAGAAATTGATTTTTTGATTGCGGAGTTGGCACATAAGATTTTGAAACTTAACCAATAGTCAAGGAGATATGGACATCAAAGAAAACTTGAAAATCGCTACTAAAACAGGGTTTATCACCCTGAGAAGTATCATGGTGGTACTTGGCTTTGGTGTGCTACTGAACTGGATTTTTGCGATAGTGGCGGCGATTACTGCTTCGCATCTTTCAGCTTTGGCGATTGGTTTGCTTGTTTTGGTGTTTGTACTGGGCTTGCCTATGGTCTATTTTTTGATAGGAAAAACGTATGGGATTCGTCGAGGATTGAGCTATGTAATAAAAGAACAAAAAATTGCTTTTTTTCAATACATTATTGGCAAAATGTTGGAAACAAGCCAAGCTACAAACTTGAATTATGAAGGACTAAAAAACCAACTTGTGAATACCGCTTCTTGGCTAAACACATTGCCCCAACCGTTCAGATGGGTGGCTCAGTACCTAATAGGCAAAGTACCGTTTAACGAAACACTGCTGGAAGTAGTTAAAAGTCAGGATATTAATATGGGAAATATTAATACAATTAGCGAATCTGTGGCAAAAAAATTAGATGAAAAGACAACAATAGACATTCTCGAACCTGATGTGAAGCCGTTTTGGGTAGTGGTAGGACTTAATATTATATTGATGGTTTTGATGGTCAAGTTTATGTTGTAATAAATTGGTTTGTATGCGTTTTTTATACAGCAATTTAAGAGGATTTTATTTTTACCCATAGAAAGCGAAAAATTTTATTTCCATTTCTGTAATTGATAAATCGGTTGTTAGCTGGGTTTTTGGGGTGAAAAGGCGCAGACCAAGAAGGTAAATAACTATTGGTAAGCGTGTCATTTTGAAGCAGATAGCTACCTTCGTAGTCTTTATTAAGTTCTGTGGAGATACTGATATGATTGGCGTTTTGGGTAGTATCTTGGACTTTGCCCCCTCTGAAAGTAGTTGTTCCCCACGTTAACCTCATTATTTTGTGGCACTCTGAGTATTCCCGCGTTAGCCCCTCTGCGCTTAGAGCTATTCCGTAGTCCTGCCCTTCGTACTGAATCTGCGCTGTGCCATTATTGATTTTTCTATTAATATCTGCCTCAAAATCAAGCGTTATAGATAAACTATCCATAAAAATAGCAGAAACGTCTAATCGTTGCAACAATTTTGTTTCTTCTCCATTTACGTAAAGCAAGCTATCCAAATATACTTTTTTGAGTTGCCAAACACCTGATTGTAAGCAATTTTTATCATTTGCAGCCTTGATGCCTGGCGAAAGCGTCATATAAAAAATGATTGCCAAAAACACAATCCCAACGATTAAGCCTACGGTGATATTGGTATTCCTTTTATATTTCATAGTATCAGATGTTTGACAAAGATACAAAACAGCAGGTAAAAAAAACATATTCTTATTTATGTAATGTCTGATAGTATTCTTATATTTGTTCCCACTAATTTAGAATAAACATGAAAATTATCAAACTAAGTGTGGCATTAGCCTTGCGAGAGAGAGCCGAAAAAGAGTTTAAAAATATGATTGATGACTTATTTAATAAGTTCAAATCTAAGCAAACGCTATTCAAAGGAGAAAGGAAAACGTATATCGCCAAGGAAGGCTATTTGGACGAACCGAGCAAAAGAAGTTTTGTAAATGTGGTTTCTACGGTTTCTGAGCAGTTAGAGTGGATGAATACTAACTCAAAAAGCTACCTGACTACGGTGTTTAACATAGAAAAAACCAATTCCTCTGGTACTGTAAAAGGTAAATTAGTGATTGGCGACAAGACTGTGGGCGAATATAGCTCGCTGGAACTGCTACGTTTGAAATCTATTTTAGAAGGTAAACTGCGTGATTTGTACAAAGAAATTCCTGTGAGAAGCGAGCAATCCATTTGGGCATTGGCGGAGGAGGAAGCTTTTAGGGCAAAAGGTATTTTTAGCACCGCCCTCGAAACTGGTGAGGCAAAAACAACCATCAAGGAGCAGTACATCTTAACAGACCCGCACCCTGACAAAAACAGGCAACCCGTAGTGGCAGATAAATCTATGCAAGTGTTGATTGGTACTTATACTTCGCAGCAATTTAGCGGCGAGTTCAGTATGTATCAGCGTGCAGAACTGCTGGTGAGGTACGAAAAGCTCTTACAAGCGACCATTACCGCTTTGGAAGAGGCAAATAATGCCGAACTAATTTCTTCGGACCTGGGTGAAAAAGTGTTTGATTATATTCATTTGGGTAAATTATAAAAATCTTGACTATAACTTCAGCTTTAACTCTTAGCGTCAAAATACTCGATAATTTAGCGTTAGATTCGTAGTCAAAGCGTCAAGTTTAGTTTGATAGGTGAAAGTCAGTGAATTAGAACATTCTTTGTCGTGGGTTCGAATCCCACATCTGCCTCTTATTTAGTATGATTTCAAAGGCAGATTAATTCAGTGGTGGAATGAAGAATAGGTAAACATAAAATTTGCTGAACATGAGTAACCGCAAGAGCCTCCTTCCTCATAGGATATCTTGAAGAGGGGGTTAATTTTACGTCGCAGGTTCGCAGAGAACCTGCGACTTTTTTTGAAAAAGAAGGTATATGCCAATGGTAGAGCAGCTATGTCGAGTATAGTGGTTTATTGGTTCGAGTCCTTTTACCTTCACTATATTTATGTAAGTGTCCCTACTGACATTTTTTGCTATAAAAAAACTATTGTTTATTAACCGCATTGATAATTAAAAAATCATAAAAATAGTGTTTGAAAAATCAAAATTTTATCTGTCTTTCAACTTCAAGCTATCATTTTTACAAACAGATAAATTGGGTTTTAATTCTCCCTTAGTTTTTCTATTTGGTTGGGAGTTAAGCCTGTGAGTTCTACAATCGTTTCATTATCAAAACCTTTCTTTAGCATATTTTTGGCAATTTCTATCACTTTTGCATTTTCAATTCGTGCAATCGTAACTCTTTTGGACTCATTGTCTTTCGCTTCTCTGCGTTCCTCTGGGGTCAAGTTTTCAAAACTAATCAGTTCTATCGCCTTTTTAATTCCCTCATTTTCAGTGTTTAACGAAGGTCTTTGCGGATTGTGAATGGACTGATAAATCAAGTCTAACCAATCTCTTATCTGTTTGGGGGTGTCTTTGTCAGGGTGATTGGGGTTAAGGCACACGAGCGGAACGCCGCCCGACTTGTGTCCATATAAATCTCTGATTTCCCCTTTTAAGGTCTGCGGGTTCATCTGTATCAAAAGTACCTCGTCAAGGATAGGCTTCCCATTTTTCTCGCTAATGGTGTAAGGCGCAGTCAAAACTACTATCACATAAACAGTTTGGTCTATATTGTAAGTTTTGGCGTTTCTTTGTTGCTCTGCAATCAGCATCAAGAAATAATGCAAAAAACGGTCGAAGTGGCTATCGTATTCTACTCGTTGAATCTCAATCACTATTCTTCTATCTACTGACTCTGCAAAAATGTCTAATTCAAAATCTACATAGCCAATCTTGGGTTCAAATTTTTTCTCAGTTTCTATTTTATCTACCTCTATTTCAATACCTAAAATATCACGCACGAAAGCCTTAAAGACTATTTTATTGGTAAATGCCTTTTTAAAAATAACCTCATTATCTAAGTTGCCAAGCATAGTTTCTGCTATTTTTTATTTTTACAAAGATACAAAAAAGTGAAAAGGAAAACAGAGGATTTATGATTTTTACTTACCTACCTGATAAACCCTTTCATAAATCATTGAGAAAAAGCAATTTTCTTATAATCCTACGCTGGGCAGCAAACCCATTTTACTGAAATCTAAGCGATACGTTAGAACAATGGTGAAAGCTCTAACAAGAAATTTGCCTATGTATTCGTAGCATAACCGCCTCTGAGATAGGTATTTTCGTAGCTCGAAGGGAATTTGTAGTCATTCAGCACCAATCTGATATTTTTTACTTTGCCTTTTTCATACATCTCATTAATATCTTCTAACGAGCTATTTTTAGTAAAATTAGACCTGACGATGTAAAGTGTGAAATCTATGTGGTGGCTGAGGTTGAAATAATCAGCTACAAAGGTAATGGGCGGCGTATCAATTACGATTTTATCATATTTACCTTTGACCTCTTCCAGAAATTGGCTCATGCGCTCAGAACACAGTAGCTCTGACGGGTTGGGTTTTGGCTTTCCTGCGGCAATAATATCTAAATTAGGAATTTCTGTTTTTTGAATAAAATTATCCAACGGAAAGCTATTGCTTGCTGAAAGAAACTCTGTAAGTCCTTCTTCCTCGAGCCTAAAATAATTTTTGATGGTCGATTTTCGCAAGTCAGCACAGACCAGCAAGGTTTTCTTTCCCGCAAAGGCAAAGGCGGTGCTGATATTGACAGTACAGAAAGACTTGCCCTCAAAAGCAATCGCAGAGGTAAGCGCAATCACTTTGCCGTCTTTGTCATTCAAATAATCCAAATTAGTGCGTAGGGTACGGAAGGTTTCGGCAATGAGGGAATTAGGTTTTTCTACCAATATCACCTTACTTTTCTTATCTCCCTTGGCTATCGTACCGATGAATGGAATTTTAGAAAATTCTACCAACTCTTCCTTATTTCTTATTTTGTCATTCACCACGTCCTTGATGATAATAAGCGAAATAGGAATCAGTCCACTAAAAAGAATCGCCATGAAATAGATAAATTGGGCATTGGGGGCGACTCTTCCGATTGTTTTGGCGGTGTCGACCACCCTGCTATCAGGCGTACTGGTAGCCAAGCCAATCTCAGCTTCCTCTTTCTTTTGTAAGAAAAATTCGTATCTATTTCGATTAAACTCAGCTTTCTGCTCTAACTCTATAAGCATTCTTTGGCTTTGCGGCAGCGTGCTTGCTTGGTTAGAAAACCGACTGATTCTATTATTAATATCTTTGAGTGAGCGGTTGGTCATGGTCTGTATAGAGCTGGATAGATAGTCCTTCAGCAGTCCTCTCAATGCATCCATGCTCGTTTTAAGCTCTTGAATCTGTACATTCTTTTCCTTAGCATAGACTTCTTGCTTTACTTTTTCTTGATAAATCTTGGTAAAATCAGTAAGCAAATTACTGAGTGTGCCATCATTATTTATGTTGGAAAGCGAGGGAATTCTCATATTGGCAAGTTGTTTATCATCATTGATGACATTTAGTATGTCCTTGTAGTAATCAATCTTCAATAGCAAATCTTCCTTGTCTTTCTCAAATTGCGCTACATTATTGATAGTATTTCCACTCTGATTATCGAACAGTACAATTCCTTTGCCTGACTTGAAAGCCTCCAACTGCTGCTGTGAATTTAGAAGCTCGCGTGTTGCTTGCTCAAATTGCTGTTTTACAAAATCCAATGTTTTTAAACCTTTGAGGTTTTTATTATATAGCTCATCTTTGATGAATGTTTCCATCAGAGAGTCGATAAAAACAAGTTCTTTGGCATGAGTAGTTCCTTCCGTTCTGATATCAAGTCCATTTGCCTCTTTTACCAGTTCTTTTACTTTTAGTCTGGCTTTGTAGGTATCTGTAATTGAGGACAGCGAATTAAGGAAGAAATAATACTTTGCCTTCGCGTCTGCGCCAATGGTGGGGTTCTTGTAAATGGTCAAGTTTAGTTCAGGGCTTTTGAATGGTTGCCCAAATTTGAGTGTTTTCTCAAATTTTCCTGTCCACTCACCTGTTTTTTTGTCTTGCGCGGGAAGGTAAAGCTCGGCAGGGCTTTCTCTTTCGAAATAAAGTCGATATTCAGTATCAGAAAGAAGGTCGATGGACATTTTTGTACCCACAATCTGGGTAGCCGCAGAATCAACCTTGACCTCAAACGGGTTATTGTGGTAAAGCTCTACTTTTCTCAGGTTTTTCTCAAAAAAATAGCTTACTCCAAAATCTAACTTTGCGACTGTCTTCCTCACCATCGTCCAAGAGCTAAGGATAATGATTTCATTTTCTGAGGTAACTTTTCTATTTTCCGCAGACGAACCAGCCATGATGTTTAATAGTTCTTCCTCTGTCTGCGCTCCAGTACGGTTAGAGCCTATCAGTAGTGAGCCACTAAAAGCGTATTTGACATCAGCACCTCTGAGGTGAATAAAAGCCAAACTAACTACAATAGGAGCAATGACCAAAAAATAATACCAGTGCGTTAAGATTCTTCTAATAAGGAAACTAAGATTAATGCTATCGTTTTTGAAATACTGGCTCATAATAGATAAAGTGCTTTTTTATACAAGAAGATGGTTTTACATCAAGAAATAAAAGTAATTAATATTTTGCAAATATATTAAAAATGTAATATTTTTATACGACTAAATAAAAGAATAATGGCAAAACCAGTAAATGTAAGTTTTAGATTCCTATATGTGATTGTGATTTTTTTGGTGCTTTTTCTTGATGATATGTTCTATTCTACTTTTATAAAAGATACCGACAATCCCTTGACAAAACCAGTGATGGTGCTTTATACACTTCTTTCCTTCTTCCTTATCCAAGAAATGAGCCCTGTGATGCGAAATTGGTTTATTGTAGTTGCTATCTGGTTATTTTTGCACACATTAGAGTCTTATCACGATTACCATAATCCTTTGCAGTATCCACACGTATTTTCCATTATTTTTTGTCTTTTCTTGATGTTTTTTGTCTATGCTTTTTATAAAAAATTTGGCGATAAAATTAATCTTTTGCTCATATCGAGTATCATTGTTGTTTTTTGGCTACTCAGTTCTATTTTTGTGTATAGCCATACTTTTACTTTATCCGCTTTTCTGGGCAATGACCGAGGGCATCACTCCCCCTCTGTTTATATGTTATTAGTGCCTTGTTTCTATTTTTTTAATCGCTATTTTTCCAACAAAAATTTTTGGAATTTTCTTGTCTTCTTATTGGTATTTGGTTACATCTGCTTTTCACAGCAAAGAACAGTTTGGGCAATGCTTGCTTCTGTTTTTATCCTCAATCTTATTTTTATGAAGCGTTCAAATTTTAGAATAGACGTAGGCGCGCTCATTCCTATTTTCATTATGTTTGCCATTGTATTTATGTTTGTTTCCTCTTTTATCGTTACCAACGAAGAGATTATGGAAAGGCTCGGCGATAGCGTAAAAGATTTTTCCAAATCAGATGACGACAAAGAAGGCGGCACTGCGGCATGGCGAAGAAGACAGCGAGAAGCCTACCAGCCATTTATTGATGAAAACTTTTTGATAGGCATGAGGCTCAAAGGATTTGAACTTCCCCTCCAATTCCATGATGGAGGCACAGAAACGTGGGGTCCAATGACAGGGCATCACTTTCATAGCTTTTATGTTGATAAACTATTTTATTTTGGCTATGTGGGCTTAATCCTTTATCTTGCCCCTATGGTACTACATTTTCTAATTCTGGTGTTCAAAACAAGAAAATTTTTATCCTTGGAACAAGTTACTATGGTGTCTTTTCTATTTACCTATCTGTTTTATGGATACTCTTATGATTGGAGTGTAGCCATGTATGGGCTACTTGGATACGGCATTGCCATCTTAGAAAAAGACCCCGAAGCGCATCTCTACTCGGCTACGGTATTGCCATCTTAGAAAAAGACCCCGAAGCGCATCTAAAAGCTCAAAAAGCAGAAGAAGAAAAACAAAAGGCAGAAGAACAAAAAATACTTAACCTCCAATCTTCGTAAATACCCCATTTTGTTACACATAAAACCCCAAATGAAAAAATATACTTTTTTACTCCCTTTTCTTCTGCTCAATTTTTATATTACCCATGCCCAAACTGCCCTCAAAGGCAAAGTGATAGACCAAGCAAACCAACTCCCCATTGCTGGTGCGGTGATTATGATAAAAAATGCAGAAAGCAAAACAATTACTAACCAAAGAGGAGAGTTTGAACTTATTTTTAATACAAATCAATTACAAAACACAAACGAAAAACCAGCAATCGCAGATTATCTGATAGTTTCGCATCTTGGCTACGAAACCCAAGAAGTGAGCATACGCAATAATCAAAATTTCTACCTTATTGATTTACAGGCAAATACAACCCAACTCGGTGAAGTAATTGTTTCAACTTACGCCAATACACAAAAATTTTTAGATGTAGCAGGCGCAGTTTCCCTCCTCACCGCCAAGGAGTTGCGCCGCGATAATGACGCAATTATTACCCCCGCACTTAACAGGATAGCGGGCGTTTATATGCACTCTGCCACACTCACCACCAACAGAATTACGATTCGCGGCATTGGTTCGCGCTCCCTTTTTGGTACAAACAAAGTCAGGGCATATTTTAATGAAATCCCACTCACAACAGGCGACGGAGAAACGACTATTGAAGACATAGACCTTAGCCTGATAGACCGAGTAGAAGTTTTAAAAGGCACTAATTCAAGCATTTACGGCGCAGGCTTAGGTGGAACAATTTTACTAAATGCACAAAAAGCAGACTTTAATAAGACTTCTCTGAGTACAGATTTTTTTATGGGGGCGTATGGTTTTCACAGGAATGTAGTCAATTTCAAAACAGCCAATGCAAATGGAAATTTTAACCTCACTTTCAGCAACTTATACTCTGATGGCTACCGCGAAAACAATCAAACTGACCGCCAATCTGTCGGGCTTACCGCGCAGTTTGCCAGTAGCGAAAAAACAACCATTGCCCTCCTGACCAATTTTATCAAACTCAAATCCTTCTTACCCAGCTCGATAGATGCCACTACTTTTCGGAATAATCCAAGTGCCGCCGCGCCTACTTGGAAACGCACCGAAGGCTACGAAGAATACCAAAAAGGAATGTTAGGAGTTACCATCAACCACCAGTTTAGCCCCCAAGTACAAAATATACTCAGTCTATTTTCCACCTTTCGCAGCGCAGACGAGCTAAGACCTTTCAATATTTTGCGAGAAAGTGCCTATACTTTTGGATTTAGAAATCGACTCAGTTTCTCGCCTAACATCAACAATTTCAAGCCTTTATTTAGCTTAGGCATGGAATATTTCAATGAGTTTTATACTTGGCGCACTTACCAGAACAACAATCGAGTGTTGGGCAGTAGCCTCAGCGACCAAGAAGAACGCAGAAATTATGTCAATATTTTTGCCCAAGCCGATTTGCCTATTCATCAAAAACTTAATCTTTCTTTGGGCTTAAACCTTAACCAAACCAGCTACCAATACACTGACCTTTTTGTAGGCGACCGCAAAGACCTTTCGGGAAGCTACGGCTTCAACACTATCCCTTCTCCGCGCCTCGCACTTAACTACAAACTCACTGAAAACCAGTCAGTTCACAGCAGTTTTAGTCATGGATTTTCTCCGCCCACCCTCAGCGAAACCCTACTCCCCTCTGGTGCAATTAATCCAGACATCAAGCCCGAAGATGGCTACACTTACGAAATAGGCAGTAGAGGTAACTTGCTGAAAAACAGGCTTTTTTATGATATTTCTGCTTACTCCATGCAGATTCGCAACCTGCTCGTGGCACGTCGGACAGGTGATGACGCTTTTGTGGGAGTCAATGCAGGCAAAACCCAGCACAATGGCATAGAAACCAACCTCAATTATCAGGTAATTCAAAACAGTAAAGGCTTGATAACCAGCTTATTCCTTTTCACTAATTATACTTTTGCTCACTACAAATTCATGGAATTTATTGATGGGAATAATGATTTTTCAGGCAACCAACTGACGGGTACGCCACGCCATACGTTTAATGCAGGCTTGGACGCAAACATTCGTTGGGGTTTTTACACCAATCTCAATTTTCAGCGCATTGGCAAAATGCCGATATTGGACAATAACCAACTTTTTTCTGAGGCATATCAGCTTGTAAACCTGAAAATAGGTTGGCAGAAAACAGTAGTTAAACACCTCAAAATCAATGTTTTCTATTTTATCAGCAATGTTTTTGATGAAAAATACGCTTCTATGCTACTCATCAATGCCACAGGCACACCCACCGCGCCGCCACGTTATTATTATTCAGGTTTGCCCAGAAACACCACCATAGGCATCAGTCTGAAATGGGAATGGTAGGTTTTTATTTGGAGTAAATTACAAAGTTTCCAAAAACGTTTTTGCCCAAATTGATGCTTTGTAGCCAATCTTTTTGCTCGTCCAAAAACTTGGTTTCTACCTCCTTGGCAGGAAAAAATGCAATGCACTTAATTTTGTCTTTGTCGCGTGCCAAGTCAAATAATTGATTTTCAAACAATTTACTTACATGGGCTTTATGCGCTTCTGCCAAATCCTGCGGTGTATTGGAGTCAGGAAAAGTGTAAAGTTGGAGATAAATATTTTTGCGATTGTACGCTGAGGAGTTTAAAAATCGGTAAAAAGAATGAATCCACTCATTGTGTTGCATTGGGTTTACCACCAGCAAAATACCTGATTCCTCCTTAGTTACGGTTTTGATAAAGCGCAAAAAAGCATTGGACTGTACGCCTTGCTGGGCAAAATCATCACCATTAAAATATGCCTTGCCCAAAGGAAAATAAAGCCCCGCCAAGCCCAATAGACAAAAAGCAATTTTCAAATATGGTTTTATAAAATCCTGTTTCAGTGTTAGTTGTATTAAAAATACAGCAAAAAAAGCCAAACCTACGGTGGTAGGAATCAAATATCTTTCGTACAAATCTGTGCGGGCATACAAAACAAACTGTGGAACGACAATCAGTAAAACCAGCAAGAAAGCAGGGAAAATTTCTTTCAAAATTTTGATAATTTTTGGTTTACTATTTTTGAAATCATCAGAAATTGCAAAAAGTACCACTGCCAAAAATCCTAAAAATAAAATGTTTAACTTATTAAAAGTAAGTATTTTAACAAAAATATATACTGCGATTGTATTTCTAAAACTTACATCTTGTTCACCTGTCGCATTAAATATAGTTTCCTCTGATTTGGTTTGTGATTGAATCAAATAAATTTCAGTAAGTGCCACTATTCCCAAACAAATAATGGACAAAAGATTTGTTTTTATGGCTGTCAGTATTGCGTCCTTCCCTGAAAATGAACTTTCCGTCCAAATTTTCCAAAAAACTAAGGCTGGAATCATCAAAATAAAAGATTCTTTGCTCAGAGAAGCAAAAATAGTGAAAATAATAAAACCAATATTTGACTTTTTACCAATGCAATAGACTGATAATGAGGCAAATAATATTCCTAATGTTTCAGCAGTACCCAGCCGCCACCATACTGCTGTTTGCTCTCCCCAAAACGCAAAAAGTGGAAACAATAATGCAGGCAAAATGGAAAAACCAAGCAGCCGCAAGGCTCTGAAAAAAAAGTAGGAAGTCAGCACTGCAAGCAAGCAGAAATAAGAAGCCCAGAGTGTCGTATTTGTTCCTATGAGGCTCGTAATCAGTATTCTATGTGCATAATAAAAAGGACGAAAGCGTGTGAGAAAGTCTGCTTTTGTTTCATCTATTGTCAATGAAAAAGGGTTTTGATTTTTCAGCAAATCATTAAAAAGTACAATTTCGTGGTCATCAGTCAAATGAAATCCTGCATTCAAAATGCCTGAAAAATAAAACAGACAAAACCAAATGAGGAAAAAGGCAAGCCCTACAAAATATTTTTCATTTTTCATAACTTCTTGGTAGTCAAGCTATCTAATGCTATTTTGTCTAACCCCAACTCTATTTTTAAACGAGGTCTTTCTGTTTGCAATTCCTTTATGCCTTCTTGGGTTACGCTTGTTTGCCACAAATACACACTTCGCAGGTGTGGGAATTGTCCTAATGATTTTAATCCTTTGTTGCTGACTTTTGTACCGTAGAGATTGAGATACTGCAAGTTGGTCAGGGTTTCTAAGTGCTTCAATCCGTCGTCAGTGATGGCAGTGAGTTCTAATCGCAATTCAGTTAGATTTTTGAAGTTTTTGAGTTTAACTAATTGGTTATCACTAATATTAGTGCGTTTCAAATCCAGCCAAGTAATTTGTTCTGCAATCTTTTGGAGAGCATCAAGTTGTTGGTCAGTGAGGTCTTGATTTATTTTTACCTGTAAGAAAGATGATTCATTGGCAATGGGATTGATGTCTATGTTTTGTTTTCTAAGTGATTCAATCACAGCATTTTCCGCAGGTTTGGCTTGTAATGTAGGCAAGATGTCTGGCACGCTTGCTTTCATCGCGCTCGCGGGTGCGCCACTCACGCCCAGTACCTTTGCAATCTCCTCAGAAACAGTGTGTTCCATGACTTTTTTCTTAAAATCTGCGCCTTGGTCTATCCACCAGCCCATGAGCTTGATTTCGTCTTCTGTTAGTGGCTCTTTGCCGTCAGGGGGCATGGCATGGTCATCTTGGCGAGGCAAATTGACCACGATAAAAAGTTCACTTTCTTTGGCATTGCCCGCTTTGAAAACTTCGCCATGTTCGCCACCTTTCATCAAAGTTTCTGCGTTGAGCATTTTCAAACCGCCTTTGGTTTTTTCGTCATTGTGGCATTGTTGGCATTTTTTTTCCAAAATTGGCAAAATTACATCTTCAAATACGACTGCTTCGTTGATATTTTCAGGTTTTTTGCGGTCTTTTTTCACCGTTTGGGAGATTCCTGCCATCTGTTTGAGTGGAGAAGGGAGGTGTTCGGTGAGATAATTTTCGCCATGTGTCAGCGAGCCGCCGTAATGTCCTGCAAAGGTCAGCGTCAAAATCAGCATTAGCCAAAGAGAAATGTAGCTCTTGGAAAAAATCAATTCGGGGCGATTATTCATGCGCCATCTGAGGAAAAGCAAAAAGGCAGACATTACTGCCGTACCAATGCCTAACCATTTGTGTATCAATAGCAAATCTTCATTATAGCCTCCTTCTTTTGCCAAAAAATAGCCCATGAGTGCGGCAATAATGGCAGACACCGTACCAAAGAAAAGTACAAAACTGACCGAGTAGCGCAGGTGTGCGTACTTATGGAAACGTGAAAAAATTTCCATGCCAAAAGCGATGAGCAAGAAACCAATGGGCAGGTGTAAGAATGTAGGGTGAAATCTGCCCAAAAAGAGTGTAAAATCAGTCATATTCATATTTACTGTTGCGCTAAATGATTGAAAACAAAGTTAATGAAATTTTTGAAAAGCGGTAATTAGAACTACACTTTCAAATAAAAATAATACACGAAAAAGCGAGATGTACGTGGTTTTAAAACTAATTTTGATATTTTTGACCCAAAAATTGTATTTCAACATCATAATTACTGACAATCCAGCTAATTAGCGCACAATAATATCAAATTTGTTTTATATCTACAATGGAAATAAAAAAGCTCTCAATAGTTATTCCCGCGTACAATGAGGGAAGAACCATACATAGGATACTAAACAAAGTAAAAGCGGTCAAGCTCACTGCGGATATTGCCAAGGAGGTTATTATTATCAATGATTGCTCAAAGGATAATACAGAGGAGGCTATTTTAAACTACATGAAAGAAAATCCTGAGTTGGATATTCAATATTTTAAGCATGAGGTCAATAAAGGAAAGGGGGCAGCTCTACATTCAGGTATTATGAAGTCGACAGGCGAATATCTGATTATCCAAGATGCGGACTTAGAATATGACCCACAAGAATATAATATTTTGCTTCAACCCGTTCTTGACGGTTTTGCTGATGTGGTATATGGCTCGCGCTTTATGGGTGGGAATGCTCACCGTATTTTGTTTTTTTGGCACACCATTGGGAACAAATTTCTTACTTTCCTTTCCAATCTGCACTCCAACTTGAACCTGTCAGACATGGAAACCTGCTACAAAATGTTCCGAACAGATATTATTCAGCGTGTATATCTGAGAGAGAATAGGTTTGGGTTTGAGCCAGAGGTTACAGCTAAGATTGCGCGCGTGCCTAATATTCGCATTTATGAAGTAGGTATTTCTTACTACGGCAGAACCTACGAGGAAGGGAAAAAAATTGGCTGGAAAGATGGTGTTCGAGCTATTTACTGTATCCTAAAATACAATTTATTCAGCAAAAAAATCTTTAAATCATAGCTATGACCGACATTATTAGTATTGAGATAATTATCAAATTTATCAAGTTTACGGTGGTAGGGGTCAATGGCATGGTCATAGATTTTACGGCTACTTACTTTGTGAAGGACAAATTAAAGTGGAATCAATATGTAGCAAATAGCATTGGGTTTCTGCTGGGAGCTACCAATGTTTATTTTATCAATAAAGTGCTGACTTTTGAAAGTAATAACAAAGATATTTTTGGTGAGTACAGTAGCTTTATTGGTATTTATGGTATTGGGCTGATAATCAACAATTTGATTGTCTATATTGTTCATCAAAAACTGAAAGTCAAGTTTTATATTGCCAAGTTAGTAGCCATAGGCATTACCGCTTTTTGGAATTTCTTTGCCAATTATTTTTTTACTTTTAATCCCTAATTACATATTGGGCAGGCTAATGTTACATTTACTCATGCGCTAATTCGCAACTGGATTGGCATTTTTACTGTATTTCCTCAAAAAATACCACAGCGAGCCAGCCACGAGTAGGCTGCCAGCAAAGGAAACGATATAGCTCATGCGAATAAAAAAATCTAACCAACTGACCTCCAGCCCGCCAAAGTTTTTGTAAAAAAGCACGCTAATACTGCCCAAATAACCAAAGGAATCTGCCAAATAAATCAGGAAACCCACATTACTCACGTACTGGAAGGTGGCAATGAGTCTGTCAAAAAGTACGCTATTGAAGGGGACATAGCCCAAATACAAGCCCAATCCTACCAACATTATCCACCAAATCGGGCTAATAAATCCTTGCTGAAAGGCAAACGTGCTTAATCCTACCAGCATAAAACCCGTCAAAATCATCAAGTGATTAATTATCAATGCTTTAAGATTGTCCTTGACTGCCATCACCAAGCTGACGCAAAACATCACACAAAGTGCGACGGGCGTTTCGGTCAAGGTGAAAATGTTGGCGGAGGAGCCATAGCCCAGTGCTTTCCAAATCTCTGCGGCGTAGTTGTCCCGAAATTCTCTGTAAACAGTTAGAAATATGTAACTTAGGATTAGCAAAACCAAGCCTCCCAAAAAAGTTTTCACAAAAGTAATGCGTTCTTTTGCGTTCATGGGTTGGCGTTTGGTGCGTTGCTGTTCGTCGAGTGCCGAAGGCGGCGGAAGCTGGTCTAAAAGATACACAAATCCCACCAAAGGTACTGAAAATAAGCCTGCTACGACCAAAGGCATCATAAACTCAGAGAAACCCCAGCTTTCCATCACCAACTTTCCAATGCTTTTGGAAAACCCTGATGAAAAAATAAAACTCACTGATAATCCAGCACTTAGCACTTCGGTAACGCGCCTTCCCTCCAAATATCCGAGCATAAACCCCCAGCCCATGCCCAAAGGCAATCCATTCAAAAACATAAAAGCAATATTATACGGCGCAGGAACAAAGGCAAATCCCACCAAAGACAAGCCTGCAACGGCAATCATCAGAAAAATGCCCAACGCCCGTTTTTCGCCTGACATTTCAGCGATGACTTTAATGCCAATAATCTTAGAAATCATATAACCAAGGACTTGGACGCTGATGAGCCAAATTTTATAGTCAATTTCTAAAAAGGTCAGCCCCTCAAAAGTAGCGACAGTAAAAGGTTTTCTGAATGAGAAAATACACGTATAGGCGCAAAACGCAACCACACTTGCATAAAGGGAAAAAATAAACGGACTGGCTTTGGAAAGCCACAGACGGAGGAATGAGTTTTTCATTTTCAAACCTAATAAAAAAACATAGGCAAACAAAAAAATTTAGCGCAAACTCCCTCAAAAACAAGTAGTTTGCGCTAAGATAGAAAAAAATTAATATCCCTATTTTTCAGGTTTCAAAACCACCTTCATATAACTATTCAAGTTAAAATATTTTTTTGCAGTTTCTTGCAAATCTTTTGCCGTCAAGCCCTCAGTGCTTTTTTCGCCACCCAAAATTTGAGAGGGGTCTTCACCCTGAAAATAATAAGATTGTAACTGGTTCAGCCAGAAGCGGTTTTCTTTCAAGTTGGTTTCTCTACTGCGTCTTTGCGTTTCTTTGACCTTGTTTACGTCGGCTTCTTCGGGTCCTTTTTCTTGGATTTTCTGCACATCTCCCAGCGCGACTTTAATCAGCTTGTCCACATTCTCAGGCGCGCAGGGGAACTGAATTTGGCAGGAGAAACTGTTGTAAGGCAACTTGTTGAGTCCACCAAAAGCATTGATTCCATACACGCCGCCCTGCTCTTCGCGTACACTTTCTATCAGCTTGATATTGAGCAAGTCAGCCAAAGAAGAAAGCAAATACGCTTCTTTTCTGCTGTACGCCGCCTCGCCTGTAAAAATCAACGCTACCTGACTTTTGGGGTCAGTCTTCGCGTACACTTTCTATCAGCTTGATATTGAGCAAGTCAGCCAAAGAAGAAAGCAAATACGCTTCTTTTCTGCTGTACGCCGCCTCGCCCGTAAAAATCAAGGCTACCTGACTTTTGGGGTCAGTACCTTTTAGAATCTCTTTTTCCAGCATACCTTTGGGCGGTCTGATGCCCAAATCTTTCCATGTTTCTTTACGATTGGTAGAAGGCAAACTTCCTAAGTAGGTTTCTAAGAGGGGTTTCATTTTTTCTACCTCAAAGCTCCCCACAAAAAGGAAAGTAAAATCGCTGGCATCTGCAAAGCGTTCTTTGTAAATCTGGAAAGCACGTTCGTAGTTTATTTTGTCAAAATCCTCTGGCTTGGGCAATCCGCCGCCGCGTGGGTGGTTTTGAGAAGTAATTTTTGAAAGTTCTCCCAAGAAAAAGAACTGAGGATTGGACATCATGTTTTGCCACTGCGCCTTGTTTTTGCTCACGAAAGACTTAAAAGCCTCATCGTCCTTGCGCGGTTGCGTGAAATATAGATTTATCATCTGCAAGGCAGTTTCTGTGTCGGCAGGTGAAAAGTTGCCACTGAAACCTTCGGTAAGCTGTCCGACAGAAGGGCTGATTCTTACCGTTTTGCCTGACATCATTTTGGTCAAATCGGGCGTGGAATAAGTAGAAACGCCACTTTGGGCAATAATTTGGCTGGCATACTGAGCATCATACATTTCTGCATCAGCATACAGCGACTGACCGCCAAGGCTGTACGCAGAAACCAAAACTTCGTCATTTTTGAAGTCCGTAGGTTTCAAAATTACTTTTACGCCGTTAGAAAGTGTAAGTTCGGTAACGCCAACAGCTTCCACTTTTTTCTCCGCCGTAACTTTCCCTGCGGTAGGGAGTTGCGTCATCAGCGAAGTAGCCACTGCCTTGTCCTCATACGGTTTCAAAGATGCCGTTGCCGTTTGCAAAAGCATGGCACGCACGCGCTCTTCCGTAGGGAGTTTGACGGTTTCTTTTTCTGGTGCAGTGATGATAACTACGCGATTTTCAGGCGTAATCCACTTTTTGGCGAGTTCGTTTACCTCTGCCAGCGTTACTTCGGCAATGTATTTTTTATAAAATTCGTACTCAAACTCAATCCCTGGAGAAGGTTCATTTTCTAAGTACAAGGCAACATATTCTTCGGCAAAGCGTTCAGATTCAGTCTTGTCGCGTTCGTTGAAGTTTTGTTCATATCTTTTGAGCAATACTTTTTTATAGCGGTCAAGTTCGCCTTGTGTAAAGCCAAATTTTTTGACGCGTTGGTTTTCCTCCAAAACAGTTTTCAAAGCAAGTTCCGCACCCGTTTCGCTGGCAACGGCAAAGGAAGAATACACATCTTTGGTACGCACAAAACCACCATAAGATGAGGCGGCAAAGATAAATGGCGGTGCTGCCAACTGGCGCAATTCGTCAAATCGCTGTCCAAACATTCCGTTGTAAAGCGAGTGAACCATACGCTTACGCATATCCTCACGCGTATTCATTTTCATAGATGGGTGTTTGTAAAGAACTTGGACTTGCACATTGGTCGCTTCCTTGTCTGTCAAGATAGAAATATAGGTTTCTTTGTGGTCAGGAACGGCATATTCTTCTTTTTTGCGTGCTTTTTTGTCCGCAGGCTTGATTCTCCCAAAATGTGTTTTTACCTTTTTTTCCATTTCGTTCAAATCCATATCACCCACCACCACAATCGCCATCAAATCAGGTCTGTACCAGTCTTTGTAATATTTTTTGATGGTTTCGGGTTTAAATGTTTCCAATATTTCCTTCGTCCCGATAGGCAATCGATTCGCATAACGCGAATCCTTGAAAAGTACAGAAAAATATTTGTCGCGCATACGCTGGCTTGCACCACGCCCCAGTCGCCATTCCTCAATCACCACGCCGCGTTCTTTGTTAATCTCTGCGTCATCAAAAGAGGCTTGGCTCGCCCAGTCTTCTAATACCTGAAAGCCTTTCTCCAAAATCGTTGCCGAATCGGAAGGAAGTGTAAGCATATACACCGTTTCGTCAAAACTCGTGTAGGCATTCAAATCCGCCCCAAATCGCACGCCCGTAGATTGCAGAAACTTCACCAAATCATTTTTTGGGAAATTTTTAGTGCCATTAAATAGCATATGCTCAGAAAAATGCGCCAGCCCAAGCTGGTTCTCGTCCTCTTGCATTGCCCCTGCATTGACCGCCAGTCGCATCTCTACGCGCTTGGCAGGCTTGCCATTGTTGCGGAGATAGTAGGTCATGCCATTGGGTAGCTTGCCCACGCGCACTGCGGGGTCATTAGGCACAGGCAACTTAAAATCAGTCGCTTCTTGGGCAAAAACCGCAGACAGCGTGCATAATAAAACCAAGAAAAAGCAGTGAAACTTTTTAAGCGTTTTCATCATTTGGATTTGTTAAGATGGAAAAATTGGATTGTATCATTGATTAATCAAATGTAAAATAAAAAAGACTTACACAGCGCAAGTCTTTCTTTTTTAACAAAATTTGAGTGTTTTTTACTTTTTAGAGAAAAATATCACATTCAGGGCAATGCTTGACGTATTGCAGTAATTAATCGTAATCTTGGTTTTTTCTAACTCCCACACATATTCATACTGACAAAAAGGCGCAGATTTATCCGCCATTTCCTTTATTGGCACACCCCAGCTTTCACGCATATAATCTGTTACCGTTTCCAGTTCTTTTTCTGCTTTTTGGACTTCGTTCCGCGCAAATTTTTTCTTGGTCGACACTTGGTAGAGCAGTTGCGTTTCCATTGCAAAAAGCAAATCCACTGCCCAGCCCTGATAATCCGCCACACTTACCTTCACAAAAGCCCCCTTGCCTTCGTGCAAAGAATAGGTGTAGTCAATTTGTTTTTCGTACAGTGAATCCTGCACCTGCTTGAGCTTCATGCTCCACGAAGCAAATTCCCAGCCTTCACTATTTTGAGAAAATACTGAAAATGAATACGTTAATAATAAAAAAAGAAGAAAAATTTTATATTTCATGTATGCCTAAAAGTATTTCTAAGCTCAGTGCAAAAAATATGCAAATTGATTTTCTGTCGACCGATTATAAAAATTTACAAAACAAAAATGGGAAAACACCCTAAAAATTTCTATTTTTGAAAACTAAAAATCAAGAAAAATGCAAATTTGTTCGCGCATAGCACCCACGCCAAGCGGTTTTTTGCACTTAGGCAACGTCTTTTCTTTTGTGCTTACTTGGCTGATAGTCAGGAAGAAACAAGGATATTTGCTTTTGCGAATAGACGATTTGGACAGCAAACGCCGCCGAATAGAATACTTGGACGATATTTTTAGTACGCTGGAATGGTTAAGGCTGGATTATGATGAAGGAGCAAGCGGAACAGCAGATTTTTTGGCAAATTTTTCCCAAGAAACACGAATCAATGATTACGAAAATATATTAAGCCAACTCCTTGACAAACAAGCACCTATCTTTGAATGTAACTGCTCACGAACAACCATTCAGCGCAATGCTATCAATGGGCTTTACGCGGGTACGTGCAGGAGTAATATACTGACTATGAATAAATTATCATCACCAAAAACTGAATCAGCGTGGCGAATTAGCGTACCAGTTACGCCTATTGTTTTCCAAGACATTTTGCAAGGACAGATGGAGATTTCTTTGGCAGAAAAGATGGGCGACTTTGTAGTGCGCGGCAAAGACCACCTTCCTGCTTACCAAATTGCCTCACTTTCAGACGATTTGAGGTATGGAATCAACTTGGTGGTGCGCGGGCAAGACTTGATAAATTCTACTGCGGCGCAGGTTTTTTTGGCGCAACAGCTTGGTAGAGAAGAATTTGCAAACACAACCTTTTTGCATCATGCACTGCTTTATGAAAGCGCGCATCACAAAATGTCCAAATCGGCTGGCTCGCTGTCTATCAAGGCAATACGCGCCGCTAACCCTTCGCCACAGCCTATTTTTCAGTGGCTGGCAAGGCAGTTCGGACATTCCACCAAGGTGAGTTCTCTGCGTGAATTGCTCGAAATATTTTAAAAAATAAACATTTTTAAGTCATCAAATAATTTTATCCAATTTTTTTATGCAACAACTTTCTAAAACACAAATCCCTCAAAATCAAATAAATACTACTACATTACCTGAAAAAATCTTGCAGTTTGGTACAGGCATTTTGCTCAGGGGCTTGCCCGATTTTTTCATTGACAAGGCAAACAAACAAGGGATTTTTGGTGGACGCGTCGTCGTCGTAAAGTCCACTGCGGGTAGTGCAGAAGACTTTATCGCGCAAGACCACCTTTTTTCCACCTGTGTCAGAGGCATCGAAAACGGAAAAGAAGTCAGCGAAAGCAGCATTAATACTGCGATTTCAAGGGTTTTACCTGCAAACGAGGCTTGGGATTCTATTCTTCAATTAGCACAATCTCCTTATTTTCAAGTGATTATATCTAATACCACCGAAGTTGGGATTCAGTATGTGGCAGAATCTATTGTAGCAAATCCGCCTTCCTCTTTTCCTGCAAAGCTGTTGGCGATTTTGTGGGAACGCTTCAAAAATAAGAATGTTATTCAATTTGACAATAAAAACTGGACAGGTTTTGTGATTATTCCCACCGAACTTATTCCCGAAAACGGCAAGAAATTGAAGGAAATTATCCTCCAACTATCAAACTTTAACCAACTGGGAATTGAGTTTGAAAACTGGATAAATACAGAGAATATTTTTTGTAACTCGCTGGTAGATAGGATAGTAACCAATGCTACCGCAGAAATAAAAGCAAACTTACCTTATCAAGATGGGCTGGCAATCCAGACCGAACCCTACAAACTTTGGGCGATAGAAGGCGGCGAAAAAGTGAGGCAAATTCTTAGTTTTGCCAGCGCGGACGAGGGAATTATCATCAGCGAAAATATTGATTATTATAGGGAAAGAAAATTGCGAATTTTGAATGGTACGCACACTATTAGCGTTTGTTTGGGTTATCTGCGTGGGTTTGATACGGTGCTGGACTGTATGCAAAATGTTGATATGCAGACATTTATACGTAGGGTAATGTTAGAGGAAATCGTACCGTCGCTTTCTTTGGGGAGTGAGGCGCAAAATACAGCCTTTGCCCATGAGGTCTTAGACCGCTTTGCCAATCCTTATACGGCTCATTATCTGCTCAATATCACGCTACAAGCGACCTCAAAGATGAAAATGCGAAATGTGGCTACTTTTTTCCGTTATTATGAAAAATTTGGAAAGATTCCACCATTACTTACGCAAGGCTTTGCCGCTTACTTGGTGTTTATGAAGCCCTCACGCGAAGAAAATGGTATTTTTTATGGCAAAAGAGGTGCAAATGAATACCCAATCAAGGACGATTTGGCAAAAGAATTGGCAAAGGCGTGGGAAAACCCTGCAACTTTTGTAGATGAAATTTGCAAAAATACCCATCTTTGGGAAAGAGATTTGACAACAATGAACGGATTTGTAGAAAAAATAAAAGAAGAAATAAGCAAATTTCTTTGACAAAAATTTCTGAAATAAAAATAATTTTAATTTCAATGAAAAACAAAATCGTATTGGCGGGTGGAACGGGCTTTTTGGGCATCACCTTGGCAAATTATTTCAAAGACAAGGCACGAGAAATTGTGATTTTGGGCAGAAGTTCGAAATTTCCTTCTTTTGAAAATGTCCGCTTTGTAAAGTGGGACGGCAAGACGGTGAGAGCTTGGAAAGAGGAGTTGGAAGGCGCAGACGCACTGATTAATTTGGCAGGAAAATCGGTAGATTGCAGATATACTGAAAAGAATAAAGCAGAGATTTTTGCATCGAGATTGGACTCCACGCATGCGCTTGGGCTGGCGGTTCAGTCTTGCCAAAAACCGCCTCTGTGCTGGCTAAATGCCGCTTCTGCTACGATTTATCGCCACGCCGAAGACCACCCAATGGACGAAATCACTGGTGAAATTGGCAGTGGATTTTCGGTGGAGGTCTGCAGGGCATGGGAAAAAACTTTCAATGAAATGGCTACGCCAAGTACGCGAAAAGTCATTCTCCGCATTGCGATTGTGCTGGGCAAAGGTGGTGGCGCAATGCACCCGCTAAAAAATCTGGTGCGTCTGGGCTTGGGCGGTACGCAAGGCAGTGGGAAACAACGGTTTTCGTGGCTACATGAAAAAGATTTTGTTCAAATTGTTGATTTTCTGATAAATAATGAAAGTGCGACAGGCTTTTATAATTGTGCTGCTCCTCATGCCACTACCAATTCATTTTTGATGTCTTCCTTGCGAAAAACAATGAAAATGCCTTTGGGACTTCCTGCACCACGTTTTTTACTGGAAATAGGGGCAGCATTAATCCAAACAGAAACAGAGTTGATTTTGAAAAGCCGTTGGGTTGTGCCTACGCGACTGCAAGAAGCAGGCTATCAATTCCAGTTCTCAGAAATTGAAAAGGCATTGGAGGAGTTAGTCGCCAAGCGTTAAATATGCTTGGGGGATTTTTTAATATTTTTATTAGGTTTTAGCCTTTATTGGTGTTTTTTACCAACAAAGGCTAAAATATTTATTTTTTTATCCTTTGCCTTTCTTTCCTTTTTCGACTTGTTTGATTTTCAAACCTCTACGACTAATTTCAGAAACACAAAACCAGCCAAGCACTTTGCTGTTTGCATTGCGCGCATTGATATTTGTACGCACATTTTCGGGGATACGAGCAAAAAGACCGCCATTGTTCATCTGAGATTCTACTTGGCGCAAAAACTCATAAGTAGCTTCATTGATAGACCATAGCTCTATCACCGCGCTGTCGCCCACTTGGTAAGGGTCTAAACTGTTGGTCATGCGGTTGCGAACTGGATTGATAAATGGCAGACCGTCAGAGCCTTGTACGCCAGGGGCAAAGTTTCGGGTGGCATCTGCGATGTAGTTCACATCATTAGGGTTGCTGTTAAAAACACCGTTTTTGTAGCCACGTCCCCAATAAAAATCTACTGCGCCTTTTACATCAAACCCATAAAATTCGGCATAATAGCCTGTTTTTGCATTGGTATTGCTCTCTGGGACTTCCTCAAACTCATACACGATAGAGTCAATAGCCGTAGTGCGTGTGGAGGTACATCGCGAGGTATATTCTTCGCCATTGTAGCGCACAGAAAGCAAATAGCTGTTCCCCACGCGCCCAATAGATGTGTTGTTAGGCGATACATATTCATAATTTCCTTTGCCTTTGTCATTGAAAATGAACACTTTACCGTCAGAAATATTTGTAACCGTTACCACTGCGCCACTTACAGGCGGCGTTGCTTGATTTTGGAAGTAGGGCGCAGTCGTGGACACGCGAATGGTCTGCTTGGCGATTTCTTGGCTGATGAAAGCGTCAATCGTCAAAATGGGAACACTATTATTTAAGTTTACATTGATAACATCTTCACACGACCAAAAAAGTGGAAGGAAAAAGATAAAATATATGATTACTCTATTGATTTTCATTTTAATTAATGGTTAAATTATTTGGTAAATACATGATTTTTGATTTCAAAAAATTATTCAACTTCTTTAAAATCAATTACATAAATTAAAATTTGAAATTATAAGATACCGCAGGAACGATAGAACCAATGATAGCCAAGCGGACAGCTTCGGTATTGAGTGGCTCAGTTTGGTTTCTACGGAAATAAATGGTAAACGGATTTCTGCGATTGTACGCATTGTATATCGAGAATACCCAGTTGCTCTCCCAGCGTTGATTAGGGCGTTTTTTCTTGTTAATTTTTGTAACGGCAAAATCCAAACGGTGATAGGTCGGTACTCTAAAATTGTTACGCGTAGCCTCGATATTGTACGGAATCGTGTAGTCTTGTACCTGCACGCGACTGGTCGGGAAGGTTACAGGCGTGCCAGATTGCAACACAAAGTTGGCAGAAGCACTCCAATAATCATTAAATTCGTAGCTAACTGACATATTGAGGTTATGCGGACGGTCAAAGCGATTAGGAAACCAGTCGTTATTGTTAAGTCCGCTTACCTGGCGTTCGGTTCTTGAAAGTGTATAGCTCACAAAACCTGTAAGTTTTCCTTTGTTCTTTTTTACATAAAACTCTGCGCCATACGCCCTGCCAATGCCTTGTAATAAATCGCCTTCTAAGTAACGATTCAATAGCAAATCGGAATTGTCGATAAAGTCCAACTGATTTTGGAGGTCTTTATAATAAATTTCTACGGAAGTTTCAAAGGTATTGTCTTTAAAGTTTTTGAACAAACCAAGCGCAAACTGGTCAGCCAGTTGGGGTTTGATATTGTTTGTACTTGGTGTCCAAACGTCTAAGGGCGTAGAAGCCGCCGTATTAGAAACCAAGTGAATATACTGAGCCATTCGGTTATAACTTGCCTTTAATGAAGTAGTTGCGTTGAGTTCGAGGTTCATGGAAAATCTTGGCTCAAAGTTGCCGTATTGCTTTATACTTTCAAAACTTCCATACGTAGTGGTATTGGTAACACTACGGCGCACGTTAGGGAGTTCTTGGCTAAATTCGTAGGCTTCACCCTTACCCAAGTAGTTGAAAATAGAGTAACGCATTCCGTACTGAATAGTCAATTTATCGCCTATTTTCTGCTCATTGTCTATGTAAAACCCTGTTTCTAAGGAATATTTGGGAGGTAAGCTAATGTCGCTTCGGTTGTTGCCACTGGTGATGATTGCCTTGCCAGGGCGGAAATCGTAATAAATGCTTTGTGCGCCAAATTTGATGGTATTTTTTGCATTTAAAAAGTAGGTAAAATCAGGTTTAACGCTGTAATTGATGATATTAGATGTCCAGTCAAACTGCGAGGAAGTAGCGTCATTGGCTGTTGTTCCCCCAAAACCGAGCAAATAGTCATAATTACTATAAAATGCCGTCAAATTCATAAATAATCGGTCGCTGAACAGGTGATTCCAGCGAATGGTACTGGTGGCATTGCCCCAGTTAAACTTAAAACCACTGCCAAAAACATCTCGCCCAAAATAACCTGAAATGAAAACGGTGTTTTTGGGGTTAATCGTGTAATTTACTTTTGCCGTCAAGTCATAAAAATAAAATTGAGCATTTTTGAAATCGCCAGAGAGAAAAGGCTTTGCCAAAACGTCAATATAAGAACGTCGCGCCGCAATGATAAAAGAGGCTTTGTCCTTGATAATCGGAGCCTCGATAGCCACACGACTAAAAATAGCCCCAATACCGCCTTGTATGGCAAATCTTTTGCTGTTTCCTTCTTTCATACGCACGTCCAGTAGCGAAGAAAGTCGCCCACCATACTGTGCAGGAATTCCGCCTTTGATGAGTTTTACGTCTTTGACAGCATCAGGATTAAATACGGAGAAAAAGCCAAACAAGTGAGCAGAATTGTAAACGGGTGCTTCGTCGAGCAAAACCAAGTTTTGGTCTATCGCGCCCCCGCGAACGTTAAAACCCGTAGCACCTTCGCCTACGGTTGCTACG
Organism: Cytophagales bacterium; assembly: GCA_013298985.1. Classification (GTDB taxonomy): domain Bacteria; phylum Bacteroidota; class Bacteroidia; order Cytophagales; family Thermoflexibacteraceae; genus Thermoflexibacter. The sequence continues at coordinate 5,230 of JAAFJS010000005.1, read as the reverse complement.
CCTGGGAGTAGCTGAATACTGCGGATAACATCTACCTCGCCCAGAAAGGCAGGGATTTTTTGTATTGCCTTGATATCCAGCTTATTGGTACTCATCTCTATATTTTTGACGTTTTGGTCTTCTGCCTCTGCCTTGACCACAACTTCTTGGAGCTGTATGTCTTGCTCGGCTATTTCGAAGTCAATCTTTGTGTTGGTACTGAGGTCAAGCTCCTTATTAACAGAGAGATACCCGATGTAGGAAGCGATTAATTCGTACTTACCTTTTGCCAAGGTGAGTGAATAAAAGCCGTATTCATTGGTGGTTGTGCCGATGGTCGTGCCTTTGATATAAACGTTCACGCCAATTAGTTTTTCACCGTTTTTGCTGTCTTTCACGTAGCCACTGACCGTACTTTTTTCGGCTTGCTGGGCGTGTAGGTGATTGATTGAAAGCGAGATAGACAAGATTAAAAAATAAACGATAACCGTAATTTTCATTGATTTTAATGTTAGAAATGTGTTGATTTTTACTTTCGCAGTATAGAAACCAAAAAATGCGAATAAGAAATATGATTGAGTAGTTTTAAAATCCAAAGACAGCCCTGCCTTTGAAATGTTGCCACAAAACTAACACTAATTTTTGAAAAATGTTGCTTTAAAAAGTGTTAAAGTAGTATTTGTAGCTGAAAAACAACGCGTTACAAAGAAAAATATCCTTGTAACGCGTCGCGCTTCATTGTCAAATACTTTTATATGTTAAAGTTGGTTGAAAGCGTTTGTTAAAAAATTACTTATTCTTTTACTTACTCACTCACATACAGATTAAAAGCTACTTTTTTGAACTTCCCCAGTTCTTTGGAAAGGGTAACATTTTTGGATTTTTCAGTAGCCAGTTCGGTCATCATAGCCTCCACCAATTTCCAAAGCTGGTCATTGGTCATGCCTTGCGCGGAATTGATAGCCGCGTTTCCGTTTGGCAGTCGTTTGGCGATAGAAATAGTTTCTTTTTTCAGTTCTGCTATTTCCGTTTTTGCCGCTTTTTGTGCCTGATTTGCCAAGCTACGGCAAGTATTAGAGCAGTACACCTGCCTGTCATCAGTGAAATACTGAATCGGTTTGTCGCAATATTTGCAACATTTATTGCCAAGCGAAGCCGCTTTGGGGTTCTCCACCAAACGCTTCTCTACTATTTTTTTTGTGCTATTGTTCTCTACCTTTGCCATAGTTTTAGCTTTGTTAGTTTCTCCTCGTTGCCAAAAAGAGTGCGATAATAATTTGTGAAAGTATTAGATTTATGGGGAAAACTGCTTTTTCGCTTGCTTAGTTCGCTGCTTTCCTCACTTCTTCGAAAGATGCAATTTGACTTTTTTCAAATTCAGGTATTTAGCAAAAAAATTCTTTTAAAAACCATATTGCCCTTAGAAAACTTCGGCAACAGTTGAAAACTTTGCCGACAGTTTTCTAAACATCAAAGGCTTTCTGAGTTTGCCCACTCGATGACACCCGCCTTGTCAAAGTCGTCTTTGACCAAGTAAAAAGAAGAATGTTTGCCATCATCTTCCATGCCTGTTGCCTTATTGTGCGCTACTCTGCACGCCGTAGAGCAGTATTTGGCTGTTTTAGACTTCTTTACCGTTTCCTTGCCGCAGTGCGCGCAGGCGATTTTGTAGCCACCTGCTACCTTTTGGGGTGTACTTTCCTCTTGCATAAACACCTTATTTACAGTTTCTTTCTTTGGTGCAAAGTTGAAAACTATCTCTCTTTCAGGCTCTGGCGTATTTTCTTGCTTCATTTCCTGCATGAACCGCTTAGAGAAGTTTTCTCTTTCCTGCTGCACATAGACCTCCATTTTGCTTTTTACTTCTACCTTTTCCTCGTCCAGAGGGGTTGGTTTGGTAATTTTGGGCGTAGTTTTGAGCTTACTTTCCTGCTGAAAACTTTGATTTTCTTTTACATTTACCTTATTTTCAGGTTGTTTGAATGATTTGTCGCGCACAGGCACAAAGCCCGCAGAATTATACTGCTTACTCATCACAAATTTTTCGGTCAAGTCCTTCTGAGGCTGTGTATTATAGTTGGCTTTTTGATACACAGGCATTTCGTCGTCCTCTTGTTCGTAGTGGCTAAAATTGTTTCGCTGATTGTATAAGTCATTGATTTTCATGCGCTCTTCCTCGCGCAAAGCCTTTGCTAAGGAGGCTTTGAGTTGCTTGCGTTCCTGCGTATATTGCATTTCTTTTTGGCGCACCAGTTCGCTTTGCATTTGGCGGCGTTTACGGCGTTCCAGTTCCACCATCATATCGTTCATGTCTTCCTCCTCGTCGTGTGCGATTTGGTGCGTGCTGTACGCGACCAGCATCGGGAGCATCGCGCTCAGTACCAGCACCACAAAGTTTAGCTCGTCCATTTTGTCCCATTCCCAGCTCAGTTCCATGCGGCTATACACCGTAAACGACACAATGCAAGTGAGCATCGCCAAGAACCAAGACAGCACTACCTGCTTGCGAATGCCATAAATGACAATGCACAAGAGCAAAAAAGCACTCAGAAACATCGCAGGAACGTGATTGATAGCCCCCCAATCAGGGCGGTATTCCAGCATGAATCTGAAAAACATACTTTGGAAGTTGGTGAACTCTACGCCCAAACCAATCGCCAAAATCAGCGTCAATCCAAAGTTGCGTTTAAGTTTTACGAATACCTCATTCATAGTTTTAAAATGGTTATATGGTTTGATGGTTTATTGATGATAGCCGAATTGTTTTATTTCTGAGCAATTTAACCATATAACAATTTAGCCATTCATATTAATTCCTTTTTTATTGAATTTATTTCTCGATTCAAAATTATCAATAATTATATATTAAACAAAAAATTCAACAAGTTTTTTCAATAAATTTTAATCTGTTCAAAAATAAAATAAGTGTATTCCCCACCTTTACACCTTAAAGCACTTAAAATGAGTGTTTTGATTTTATAGATTATCAAAAATCTTTGCCACACATTTAATTATTAATAATTATTGATACAAAGGTAAGGAATAAGAAATCAGAAAATCAATAAAAAAGTATATTATTTTTTCAAATCATTATTTAATTAGTGAAATGTCTGTGTTTCAACAAGTAAGGAAAAATTAAGAAAAATCAATTACTGAATCCTTTTTTTGGGAAGTAAAAACACTATTATAAGCATAACAACAAAAATAAACTTCTTTATAAAAATACACCGTAGGTGTTAAATATTGGTAACAGCTATCATTCCCCAGAATATTACCAACTCCATTAGGAGTTGTATAAATGGTCGTTAGTGCTTTCAAATGTATGATGCTCAAAATTTTCACCTCCCGTAGCGACGGTCGCCCCTACCCCCAGTTGCACTGCGCCTCAAGGGGGAAAACAGCTTTTCCTCGCAGTGTGGGGTGTGAGGAGATTATCATACAATTAGAATTATCACCAAATAGCTGAATTGCTCATTTTAAAATCAAGTCTGTATTTTAACTATTTAATTATTTGATTATCAAAAATTTAAACATAATTTTCTACGTTTTCAAAAGTCTTTTTTCTAAAATTAATCACCAACAAAACTTGCCACAATGCGTAAAAAAAATGATAAAGGAGGCGTTTCAACTCTATGCTCAAAACCCTTCCAGCAAAATTATAGCAAGACTTATTTGTTAAAATTCAATCAAATCACTAATTTTCTAAAAAAATAGTCCTCATGGAAAAAAACGAACTCGAACAAATTAAGACGCAACTCGCCCAATTAGAAAAACATTTCAGCAAAGAAATAAACTTCCTGCGCGCACGCGTAAGCGAAATGGAAAGGCAGTTGGAAAGTCAAGTAATTGAAAATGAAGATATTGAGCCAATTATTTCAGTTACTGAGCAGCCTGTAAGCACAGAAAGAATCCCTACACTTGCCGAACTTCTCAAAACTTTCCAAGAAAAAGAAAGAAGCAAAAAATCATCAACTGTTGAAGAATTAGGCGACGATTCACATAAAGTAAGCCAGCCCACAACTGAGGATTTTGATGGCAATTCGCACAAGAAAAGACAAGCGGCGACTGAAAAAATCGAACTTCCTGCCTTTATTACCGATTTGTTTCTGCCTTTGGCGCAGTTCCGCACCATGCTTGAGGATACTTACACGCACTACAAAGCACAAAATCGCTTGCCTGTTTTTTTTATGACTTTGGGCGGTGTGATTGCTTTGTTGCTCGGTTTCAGCTACTTAATGCAGTTTATCCCTGACGTTTATTTTGAGGTTTTCAAGATTAGCGGCAGTTTTTTGGCTTCTTTTGGTATTTTGTTTGGTGGCTTGGTTTTGCACAAAAAAGAAGAAAAATACCACGAATTTGGTTCGGCACTGCTGGGGCTGGGTATTGCCATTAACTTCTTGATTTTGTACTACTTATCTGATTCTACGATTTTTCCCATTTTCGCCAATATTCTACTTATCTGATTCTACGATTTTTCCCATTTTCGCCAATATTTTTGTCAGCTTTGGGCTAATCTTACTGAATACTATTTTTGCCAAGTGGCTTGCCCTGCGCTATGAAACCAAAGTAGTGCTGACTATCAGCCTCTTAGGTGGCGTTTTTTCTCCATTTTACCTCAATTCGCCTTCTATTCCCGTTTTCTATTTTGCGTACCTCTGGTTGCTTTGCGTGGCTTCTATTTATATTGCTCACAAAATCAAGTGGCAAATCGCTGAATTTCTGACCTTTATCACTGCCTCGACTGCGCTGGAAATCGCGTTGAGTGTGGGCAATGCTATTTTGCCCACCGCAGTTTACACCTTGATAATCAGTGCATTTGGCTATTTATTTTTCTATGTAAGTTTGTTTGAAAATCGCAAACCCAAAGAAGATTTGGACAAAGCCTCTATTGGAATTTTGGCGGGCGCAGGAAGTTTGCTCTTGCTCAATTTGTTTTGGTTGTATGAGCCTGTTAATCTGCGGTTTAGCTTAGGTCTGGTCTATCTGGCAAATGCCGCCGTCTTTGTAGCTGGATATTTGATGCTCAGAAAACAGCTCACGCCCAAGATGCAAGTTTTGTTTTTTATTATGATAGGCACTTTTGCGGGTTTGGCTGTCCCTGCGCTTTTAGAACGCAACCTCAAAGGCATTTTCTGGGCAATAGAAGCGATTGCACTGATTTTCTGTGGCTTTAATTTTGGGCTTTCGGGCGTGCGTAAAGAAGGTTATTTGGTTTTATTCATTGCTTTTGCCCAAATTTTCATCTCTTTTG
>JAAFJS010000049.1 GCA_013298985.1 Cytophagales bacterium | reverse complement strand
AATGAAGTAAAAGCAATCGCCCTAAAAGCAATGGACCAGATGGAGAACAAGCAACTGACTGCTACTCAATTACAACCGTTTCTAAATAGCCCCCATCAGCAACTACAAAATGTAGCACTTTGGGTGGCAGAACATCACCCAAACTGGGCTTCCGATTTATTGCCTTACATCAAAAACAAACTTTCTGTATTCCCTCAAAAGGAAAAAGAAGCAGAATTGTTACAAAAATTAATGCAATCTTATACTTCACAAACTTCTATGCAAGCCTTTATAAAAGATGAAATGCAGACAGGAACAGAAGACAAGAAAATATTTTTGGCGAAAATTATGGGGAGTTTAAATGCTGATAAATTGCCAGCTATTTGGATAGATTTATTGCATAATGAACTACAAAATGAGGGAAATATCGCTTTAAAGTCAGAACTATTAAACATCATAAAAAGCAGGAACATCGAGGGGTTTGAAAAGGAAATGGAATTACTATCCTCCAATTCAAAAATGCCGAATAACCTAAGAGTTTCGTGTATAGAAATTTTGAAAGGAGCATTAAACGACCAGCAGTTTCAGTTCTTATTGAGTCAATTAGATGAAAAAGCTGATGCCTCGACTAAGCAGTTAAGCATGAGTGTTTTAAATGCTAAAAATTTGACAGACAGTCAATTAGAAATAATTGCTCGACAGGTTTTACCTAATGCAAATGCCTTAACATTGCCCCAAATTTTGCCTTATTTTAAGAAATCTAAAAATGCGGAAATTGGCAATCTTATTTATGCCAAACTATTAAATTTTCAAGGGTTAGACAATTTGAATGAAAGTATGATAAACCCTATTTTTGATAATTTGGGCGATACTTTTGAGGGTAAAAAGCAAGAAATTTTATCAAAAATGAATGCACTCAAAGCAGAAAGAATCGTGTATCTGAAAGAATTGGAAAAAATAGCAAAAACTGGCGATATTGAGCGAGGACGTAAAATATTTTACGGCAAAGCTATCTGCTCTACCTGTCATAATGTCGGGGCTGAAGGTGGTAAATTTGGTCCTGATTTAACGTCCATTCAAAGAGACCGCTCGGTACATGATTTACTGGAGGCAATTGCGTACCCAAGCGTGAGTTTTGTGAGATTGTATGAAACCTATCAAATAGAAACAACGAACGGGACTTTTACAGGAATCATCAAAGAACAGACTCCCAATTTGATATTGTTAGAAATAGGTCCAAACTCATTCAAGAGAATTGATATGAAAGAGGTGAAAAGTACCAAAATATCTGATAACTCTATGATGCCGCAAGGTCTTGAAAGAATATTGACCAAAGCCGAACTTGCAGACTTGATGACTTTCCTTTTGGGACAAGACCAAGACCCTGCATTTGATTCAGACTTATTGCGATTGCGAAATAAAAATTAGTACTAAAAACTAAATACTTTTGAATGATGAACAGAAGAAATTTTATAAAAACAAGCTCGGCTACTACGGCTCTTGCAATGAGTTTTCCCCATATTTTGATGGCAAATGAGCCAGCTTTTAAGGTTAAATTCTCTCCTGAATTTGGGATATTCGAGGACATTGCTGGTCAAGACCCGATAGACCAAATAAAATGGGGTTATGACCACGGTTTTAGGGCTTGGGAAAATACAATGTTGAAAAGCAAACCCGTAGCACTGCAAGAAAAAATCAGCCAAACTATCCAAAAATTAGGTATGGAGTTTGGACAGTTTGTAGGTACTTTAACTTTTACAAATGCTACTTTTGCAGGTAAGAATGCTGACGCTCGAAACGCCGTTTTGAAAGAGGTAAAAGAAAGCGTGGAGATAGCCAAACGCATGAATACCAAAGTAATACACAATGTTTTAGGCTTGCAAGAAGCAAAATTGCCGTATGACTTGCAAATGGCAAATGCCGTCGAGTTACTAAAAAGAATTGCAGATATTTATGAGCCGCATGGAATCGTGATGGTAATGGAAAGTATGAACTCGAAGGTCGACCACCCAGGAATGTTTTTAAGAACCATACCCCAAGCCTATTCTTTGGCAAAGTCAGTGGATAGTCCGTCGATGAAAATACTATTTGATTTTTACCATGTCCAAATCGAAGAAGGACATTTACTACCCACTTTTGACTATGTATATGATGAAATTGGGTATGTCCAGCTTGGCGACACACCTGGCAGAGTAGAACCTACCGCAGGGGAGATTAACTATCCAAAAGTAATTCAACATATATGGGATAAAGGCTATCGGAGTTTTCTCGGATTAGAGCATGGAAGCAGTAAACCAGGTGCAAATGGTGATTTGGAGGTTTTGAAAGCATACAGAGCGATTGATTTGAAGTAAATAATTGCTTAATTGGGTTCACCCAGTACATAGATTCATAAAAAAGCCTCGTAGAGGCGACCGTTTTGTAGAAAAAAAGAGAGAAATTCATAAAAAAGCCTCGTAGAGGCGACCGTTTTGTAGAAAATGACCGTTTTGTAGGATTATGGCAAATACATACACACAATTGTATATCCAATTTGTTTTTGCACCCAAGTATAGAGAAGCGTGTATCAAAGACGAATGGAAACATAGATTATACCAATACATTATTGGGACAGTGGAAAATCATGGGCATAAAGCACTTGCTCTGAATGGAATGCCAGACCATATACATTTATTCATTGGCTTAGACCCCAAGGAATCGCTGTCTGAATTGATGAGGATAGTCAAAAGCTTTTCTTCAAAGTGGATAAATGAGCAAGATTTTTTAAAGAAAAAATTTGAGTGGCAAGAAGGATATGGTGCTTTTTCCTATTCTCGTTCTCAAATTGATGGCGTAGTGAAATACATACACAATCAAGAAATTTATCATGCAAAAAAGACTTTCTTGGAAGAATATAAGAAATTGCTTGATGACTTTAAAGTGGAGTATGATGAAAAATACATTTTTAAAGAATTGATATAGAGGAAATTACTTTTTTGTTTCGCCCCTACGGGGCTTTGGGGTGGGTGGAGAATTGGCGATGGTGTTACAAAACGCAAATCCCTAACGGGATTGAAAGGCAAAATTCTCTTATAATCAATGTGTTATAAAAAAGCCTCGTAGAGGCGACCGCTTTGTAGAAAAAAGAAGAGAAAAATTCGTAAAAAAGTGCCGTTAGGCACGACCGTTTTGTAGAAAAAAAGAAAGAAAATCATAAAAAAGCCTCGTAGAGGCGACCGCTTTGTAGAAAAAAGAAGAGAAAAATTCGTAAAAAAGTGCCGTTAGGCACGACCGTTTTGTAGAAATGTGGGGGAATATTTTGATAAAATTTTAAAATGTATTGAATTGATTATCAATTAATTAATCATTTTTCAAAGATGGAATATAATTTTACAGAAGAGCAAAAAGAAAAAATAGGCTCATTGTCAGCAGAAGAATTTGTAAAACATCTAATCCATAGCACAAGGGCACCAATTCATTCATGTATCAGTAGTATAGAATTGCTACAATTACTTGATTATCTAACGAATGAAGAGCAAAATCAGATAATTATTTCCATGAAAGAGAGTATTTTATCTATCAAGAGAAACCATGAAGAAATGCGTTTTTGGTTAGAAATTAATAGAGATAAAAGCAAATAACTAAAATATGTTTCGTTATTGTAGTGTAACAAGTATTCATAGCTTTTTACCTGATAACACATTAAAAAGGCAATTTTTGATATTGATGAAAATTAAATCGCTAAAACACGAAAATACAAAGAATAGTAACAGAATTAATAACTTCGTGCCTTTGTGTCTTCGTGGTTAAAAAATATAGAAACCAATGAAAAATTTTTTACTTGTATTATTTTTTGTTTTGGGCATTGCCACCTTGCAAGCGCAAGACAAAGCCATGTACACTGATTTGCCTGCGCTTACGGGCTTCTCGGCGAGCTACCAACAGCAAACGCCTTTCATGGTGCAGGGTGAAAAACGCGGTGAAAAATTCGTACTGAAATACAATTTTACGGGGCAAGATGTACCACCGCCTGCGGAAAAGGTATTGAATCACTATATTTCGCAAATCACACAGCGCAAGGGCAAAGTGCTTACCCAGCAGGCGGGTGCGGCTACAATGGAGTTTCCCAAAGACCAGCGTGAAGTCTGGGTACAGCTAAAGGTCTTAAAACCAAGCTCTTACGAAATGATTGTGATTGAGAAAATTATAAGTAAGCAAAATGAGGGTATTCTCGTTGCTAACCTCAAAGACATGATTGGGAGTAAGGATTATCCCCTTTTGCCTCGCTATCCGAGTTATATTATTCTGGATTACAAAGAGGAAGATTTTTACATGGGTTTCAAACTTTCTGGCTACAAATACCAAATCAACTATGCTTTTGCAGATAGTGTGAACGAGCCACCGAGAGATGAAACAGTTGTAAATCAATACATTAACTATGTAAGAAAATATAACGGTAAAATCATGACGAATGATGGCGCATTGGCAACAATGGAGTTCACCAAAGACAATATTAATCGCTGGATTCAGATTGGTGCGTTTGGAAATGAATATGAACTGATTGTGGTCGAAAAAGATTTGAAAAAGGATTATAATACGCCTATTGTCAAAAATAAGCCATACAATGTAACTGCTACGCAAAAAAGTCAAATCGTGGTGGCTGATAACACCAAAATTATTGATGATAAAGAAGTGGCAATGAACCAGTTAAAATCTACTGCGCCACTTGATAATACAGGAAGGAATTTTGTGGTGAATGAGTTGCCCACAGTAGCCAATAAACAGTTATCAGTTACCAATAATCAATTTTCAATTAACAACAATCAGTTAATAACGAATAAACAGACAACAAATAACAGGCAACAAACATCTGTATTTCAACCAAATATTCAAATTACTGCTATTCAAGGGCAAAATAATTATACAGTTCAGCAACAATCAGGCATTTCTCTCCCCCAAGAAAAAATCAACATTGACATTAGCGAAGACAAGGCGGGGAGTCGTGATTATCCTACTCTGCCGCGCCGCAATGGTTACGTAATTGCTGAATATAAGGAAGAAGATTTTTACATGGGCTACAAATTGGCGGGTTACAAGTACCAACTCAACTATGTTTTTACAAACCCAAATACCAATCCGCCAAGTGATGAAAGTGTTATTAATCAGTATATTAATATGGTCAAAGGCTACGGTGGAAAGATTTTGACCAATGACGGCGCGTTGGCTACCTTAGAATATACCAGAAACAACATTAATAGATGGATTCAGATTGGCTCGTTTGGTAGAAACTACGAAATTGTGATTGTTGAAAAAGACTTAAAACGCAATTATAGCGTGCCTGTGGCGAGTAATAAGCCTTATTTTCTTGCGCCTACACAAAAAAATGAATTGATTGTCGACGAAAACGGAAAAATTGTAGAAACGCAAACAGAAGTGATTAACCCAAATCTTTCGCTAATTCCTGATAATGAGAAAATTAAAAGAAATTTTGCAGTGCAAGAATCGGCTATGAATAATCAAGAATCAAAAATTTTAAATCAAGCCGCCAATCAACAATTTAATAGCAATATTCAGCAATCCAGCAACTTACAATTTAGTAATCCAGTAAGTAATAATAGCCAGTTCGTTAGTGCGCCTACGTCAGCAGGAAGCGTGGAAGAATTAGTGAACAATCAGATTACCATGATGTTAGCAGGACAAGGCAGGGCTATTTTGAATCAAATTAATTTCACCAATGAGGTTTCTACAGAACTACGTGATGATGCTTCTTTTTCCATTTATCTCTTGGCAATGTACCTCAAAAATAATCCAAGCAAAAAATATTACATCATTAGCCATGTAGCCAAAAGCAAGGATTTGGGTAAAGACATAGCTGTTTCTGAACGCAGGGCGCAGGTAGTGGTTGATGAATTAATGAAAATTTATAAGTTTGACAAAGACCGCATCAAGCCCAAAGGTCTTGGCTCGCTTTCGCCTGTTGCCAATACCACCAATACTGACGGCAGAAACGAAAACGACAGGGTAGAGATTATTGAGCAGTAAGAAGAAGATTGTAATTGGTTTAGTATTATCAAAAAACATAACATATTGATGATAAGTATTTTGCATTCATTCATAACTAATAATTCATAACTGATAACTGATAATATGCTATTTTTCTATGAAGTGGATTAATATTTTGGGCATGACCCTCCAATTTTTCTCTTTTTGGTTTGCCGCCCCCGAAATTTTGGGCGAAGAAAAGCTAAAACACTATGAAAACAAAATAAAGCGATACCTTTCAAATATCCCCACCTTGGTTTTTGGTGTGCCAAGCATTATCCTTATCTTTGCTTTTATAGGCTCGGACGGCAAGTCTTCGGGTAATGCCGAATCTTCTGTTTTACTCCTCATTTTGGCGATTATTTTCAGAAAAGGACTGAAAAGACGGTTTGAAGAAAAAATTATGAAACCTTTTCTGGACACATTGATTGAGAGTGATGACAAAAGGCAAGACTATCTTCGAATTGCCGCAGCACTCTTTACGGCGGGCTTCCTTTGTAGCGCAATGGCGGCACTTTTGAGTTAGTAATCTATCGTTTTCAATAGATTTGTATTGTATTCTAAGCAGTTATCATCACCTTCTTGGGGCGACCAAGTAGCAAAAACCTTATCAGTCAGTGCGTCGTAAGGTCCATGCTTGATTTCAAAAATTACCGTCCCAGATACTAAAGCTACAAGCGTATGATAAGTTTTTGGAGGGATTTCCAGCCCAAAATTACCCGTTCCTTCTGCTAATATCTGATGTGCTGTAACCTTGCCATTTCGGTCAAAAATAGCCACTAAAATCTTCCCTTTTAATACAATAAAAGCCTCGTGCTTGTCAGGGTGCAGATGAGGTTGTACGTAAGTATCTGTTTCCAAAGCATTTAGCATACGGTGCATCAGGTCTGCATCGCCCGAATGAAAGCAGTGGATAGCGCGCCTGCGTGGAGAATTTTTTGCTTTTTCAATGAGTTGGTCTATCAATACTTGGTCTATGAGTTTCATAAAATATACGATTTGGAATACGCACGCAATAATACGTAATATTTTTTCATTTTTTGGTATTCTTTTTGGTAATAATACAGTCATAACCCCTTTGATGCTTACTTTACTGACTTTGTTATTTTTCCTACATTATTTTGCTTTTTATGAAAACTTCATTTTTTACTGTCCTTTTTATTTTCAATAGTTTCCTAATTTTTGCCCAAACGAGCCTTTCTGTGGCAGATTCATCAGCGATTGACTCATTGATGAATCATTTTTCTACCAAGGTTTCAAAACCTCAAAATCCTGATAATCATATCGTAAGCTATGGAGAAACGATGTACTCGATTGCCAAAAAATACAATCTTTCTGCGAATGACTTGCTGATTTGGAACAAATTGGATAAAACCACAAAGCTGGACAAAGGGCAACTATTGGTGTTGAATCCGCCACCTACAACTATGCTTTTGAAAAAAGAAAATGCGGCGATTTCTATGCCCGTAGATAAAATACATACTGTCAGCTATGGCGAATATCCGTACTTGATTGCCAAAAAATACAATATTTCACCCAATCAGTTGATGGCGTGGAACAAAATGGACGAAAACAGCAAACTGGATTATGGAGATAAACTATGGTTGATAAATCCAAATGCTGAGGTCTTTGCCCAAGGCGAACTTGCTGAAAAAGCCTCTCTGATTAGCCCAATCCCTGCGAACGCCCAGCACGAAGTAAATGCGGGCGATACGATTTATTCGATAGCACAAAAATATGGGCTTTCTCCAAATAACCTGTTGAAATGGAACAAGTTAAGTCTTCATGCTAACTTAGAAGAAGGGCAAAAATTATGGTTAAAAACGACGGAAGGAAATTAGATGAAATCAAAAGCAAGTCGGAACTTTTGGGTTTAAAATTTCATTATCAAACATGGAATCATTGCTTCGTAGCCAAATCGAGAAAATTACGCCACTCACAGACAGTGAGTTCGATTATATTTTCTCCCATTTTTCTGTCAAAAAACTGAAGAAACACCAATTTTTAATCCAAGAAGGTGATGGTGTTCATTACGAATATTTTGTGCTGAGTGGCTGCTTAAAAGCATACCACACAGACCGCGAAGGCAGAGAACACATTTTGCAGTTTGCGATGCCAGAATGGTGGATTACTGATTATCAGGCATTTTTTAGCCAAACCAATGCCACCATAAACATCGATTGCATAGAAAGTAGCGAATTATTGGCAATTTCCCTACACGACAAGGAAAAACTTTGTGCAGAAATGCACAAAATTGAGCATTTTTTTAGGAAAAAGTCTAATGCGGGCTATGTAGCTTTACAGCGCAGGATTTTGTCCCTGCTCAACCATACCGCCAAAGAACGCTACGAACAACTCTTGCAACTCTATCCTTCCCTTTTGCAAAAAGTTCCTAAAACCCTGATTGCCGCGTATTTAGGTGTTTCGCGAGAAACACTGAGCCGCCTTTATTCCGCTGACCAATAGACATCTTGCAGATTAAAAAAACGCCTTTAGGTGTTTTATGTTGGTAAAAGCGATTGATATTCAATGTATTAAGAACTCCGTAGGAGTTCAATCGCAGCGGCGAACCGTATTAAGCCCCTACGAGGCTTGTAGAAATGAGAGAATGCTTTTATTCTACCAATATTTAAGCCCTAACGGGCTTGAAAACTGTAATTATCTAAGAAAGTTGTCCAATAATGTGATTTACCTCACACCAAAGTAGTGCGTTTCCTCATTTTTAAACCGCCCAATCCTACCGAATTTTGCAGGGTAATTATTTTAAAACGTAACTCATTTTCAAAATGAACAAAGCATTTAAAAAAATTTCGGTAGGAATCATGGTCATTGCCTATTGCACCATTTCCTTGTTTTATGGTCAAGCAATAGCACAATCCAACACATCAAAAAAAATGAAAAAAGTATTATTTGTGGTTACGAGCCACGACAAAAAAGGGAGTACAGAACAGCCAACAGGCTATTATTTGAGTGAAGTTTCGCACGCATGGGAGGTGCTGAACAGCGCGGGTTACGAAATGGATTTTGTAAGTCCCCAAGGTGGAAAAGCCCCTGTAGATGGGCTAAATCTTAATGACACGACCAACAAAGCATTTTGGGAAAACTCGACGTATCGCCAAAAAGTAGAAAACACATTGAAGCCAAGTGAGGTAAAAGTCGACGAATATGTGGCGATTTATTACGCAGGCGGGCATGGAACTATGTGGGATTTTGCTGATAACACCGAACTTGCAACAATCGCAAGGCAGATTTATGAAAATAATGGTGTGATTGGTGCAGTTTGCCACGGTCCCGCAGGTCTGGTAAATATCAAATTGAGCAATGGCAAATATTTGGTAAAAGGCAAAAAAATCAATGCTTTCTCCAATGAGGAAGAAATTGCGGTAAAATTAGAAAATGTTGTCCCTTTTATGCTCGAAACGAAACTGATGGAAAGAGGTGCAAAGTTTGAAAAATCAGGTTTATGGCAAGCACACATTACCACAGACCAAAGAGTGGTTACAGGACAAAATCCAGCTTCAGCCAAAGGCGTAGGTGAGGCAATGTTAGCGGAAATTCAGAAACTGAAATAACTTGCCTTAAAAATGATGAAAAAAGCAAAATCAGCAATGGTTTTGCTTTTTTTGTGCGGTAATATAGAAATTAACAATATTTATCAAACTAATTAAGTGTTTAAACATTAAAAGTTAAAACATTTAATTAGTTTTTACGTTATATTACTTAAAAGGCAATCCTAAGAAATTACTTTTTTACTTATTTTTACAACAAAAACAAAGGATACATCATGTCAAACAACTTGATAACAGGGATTCATCACATTACCGCTTTGGCTGATGACCCACAAAAAAATATAGATTTCTACGTAGGCATTTTGGGCTTGCGTTTAGTCAAAAAAACTGTAAATTTTGACTCTCCTGACGTATATCACCTTTATTATGGAGATGATATGGGTAGCGTAGGGACGATTATGACCTTTTTTCCTTTCAAGGGCATCGCACGCGGGCGGCATGGCACTGGGCAGGCTACGGTTTCCTCTTTTTCCATTCCCGAAAACTCTTTGGGGTATTGGATAGAAAGGCTAAAAAAATATGGGGTGAGGCACAGTGAGCCTCAGCAACGTTTTGATGAGGTTTTTATCAGTTTTTATGACCAAGATGGACTGAAAATAGAGCTGGTTGCCAATGCCAAAGATACTCGTCCTGCATGGACAAATGGTTTTGTGCCAGAGGAACACGCCATCAGAGGTTTTTACAGCCTGACCTTGACCGAAACGGGTTATGAGAAAACGGCAGGTTTGCTCACCTCGACGCTACAGCACAGACTGGTGAGTGAGCAGGGGAATTATTTTCGCTACGAGTCGGGCGCAGGTGGCGCGGGTACATACATAGACATTGCTTGGGGCAACGAAACGAGGGGTTTGCAGGGCGGAGGAACGGTTCACCACATTGCTTTTGGAACGCCCAACGATACAGACCAAGTGAAACTGCGGGAAACTTTGCTGGACTTGAACTACCAAGTTTCACCTGTGATGGATAGGCAGTATTTTCATTCTATTTATTTCAGGGAACCAGGAAATGTGCTGTTTGAGGTGGCTACAAACGATATTGGATTTGCAATAGACGAGGCAAAAGACAAGCTGGGAGAAAGCCTGAAACTGCCTCAGTGGTATGAAGCACAACGCGAGCAGATAGAAAAATCACTATTACCTATTCATTTTCCGAAGTTATAGTGTTCAGACGCTGACAATTCTTTGTGGACTGCTGAATAGATTTGAGTAGTCCACAAAGATTGTTAGAGAAAAAATTTATAGCTTATCTATTGAATCTCTTATAAACATAAAAAAAGATGACAGCAACTACCAAAAAAGCAAACAGAAATAAAAGGCTCATATAGGTTTTTTCTGCTACTACTTTTTCTGATTTTTTTACTTCTACTTTTTCTACTTCTTGAAACTCTGATTGAGTAATATCATCAACCTTATTGGCTTTTGCTTTTTTGTAATAGACTTCATCAAACTTTTGCTCTGGGTCAAGTCCTTGTTTTATCCATTTGATTTCATTATTTCGTATTGCTTGGTAAAATTGCTCACCTTCATTAATGCCTTTTTCCAAAGAAGTAATCATCTTTTTTTCGTACTCTTTTTTCATCTCCTTGTTACCATCATCATATTCTTGAACGATGCAAAGGCTATTCCTTGCCTTTTGTAGATAGATGCCTTTGGTTTCCTCATTTTTTGCTTCTTTACTTGCTTTTAGATATGCTCTTGCTGCTAAATGCCTTGCAGGTTCATAATCACTTCTTTTTCTTTGTTCTTTGGAGGGGACAGAAATCAATAAATCACCAAGTACTTCTAAAAGTATAGGAGAGTCATAATTTCCAAATTTCATCATACCTTGAATACCTTTAAGGGCTTTTTCAAAATCTTGATATGGCAAATTGAATTGTTTTTGTTTTTGCTTTTTGTTATATTTATGAAGAAGAAAACCATAAAAATTAATACATTTTTCATCTGTTTCAAAACAAAAACACACTTCTTTATTTAAAGGCAATTTCACTTTCCCATCAGGAAATTTCTGTAAAATATACTCCACTACATATTTTTGGTAAATTTCTCTGCCAAAATGAGCATCAGGATTGAGTTTGATTGCCCTGTCTATATATTTTAATCCTTCTCTGAACTGCCCATTGTGGAGATAAAAAGTTCCCAAGTTGGCATAAGTTTCATACAAATTTGGCAAAATAGAATCCTTGATTTGCATAAGTTTTATGGCTTTTTTGTTGTCATGTAGCTTAGAGTATGCAACGGCAAGGTCATCATAAAGTCGAACGCTATCAGGCGTATTTTTGACTTGATTTTCCCTATTTTGGATACGCCACTGGTAAAATTCGGGCGAATGTCGTAAGAACTTTCCTATGATAAGCTCGTAATTATCAGGAAAGTGCTGCCGTTCCATTTCTATTGTATCTCTATCCCAAAGACAAGCAAAGCTAATAAAAGCGGCTATTAGAATCCAAAGAATCAAGCTATTAGCGTTTTTCATTTGTAATCAGATTTAGGAGAATGAAATATAGAAAATTTTGGAGGATTTTATTAATTTATAGCTAAAAAACTACTCAACCCTGCTTATTTTCAGCAGTTTGTCCAAAAGCCTGTATCATTTTTTCGCGGTCAAACTCCTTTTCGTTGTTGGCGAGCCAGACCGTAGCCACGCCGTTGCCGATGAAGTTGGTGATGGCACGCGCCTCAGACATGAACCTGTCCACGCCCAGTAGTAAGGCAAGCCCCTCTACGGGAATGACTTTGATGGCAGTCAGTGTGGAAGCCAACACGATAAACCCGCTTCCTGTTACGCCCGCCGCACCTTTGGAGGTTATCATCAAGATACCAATAATGGTCAGGATTTGTGCTATATCTAACTGTACGTGAAAGACTTGTGCCAAAAAAATGACAGCCATAGAAAGGTAAATCGTAGTTCCGTCCAAGTTAAACGAATAACCCGCAGGCACGACCAAGCCCACCACAGACTTGGAACACCCCATTTTCTCTAATTTTTCCATCAAAGACGGCAAAGCGGCTTCGGAGGAGGAAGTCCCCAGCACTATCAATAATTCCTCTTTGATGTATTTGAGAAAGTCAAGGAGATTGATTTTGTACGTTCGCAAAATGTACCAGAGCACAATAAAAATGAATAAACCCATCGTGGTATAAACCGTTCCCATGAGTTTTGCTAAGGGAAGTAACGTTTTGATTCCGTATTTTCCAATGGTGAACGCCATGCCACCAAATGCGCCAATCGGAGCTAAAAGCATGACTTTGTGCAATGCCCAAAACACTTTTTTGGAAATGGGAGCTAAGAAATCAAGGACTTTTTGTCGCCCCGAATAATTGCTCAATGAAACTCCCAGCATAATCGCCAACGCCAATACTTGGAGGGTCGAGTTGTCCATAAAAAATTTCCACCAGCTAAATGTTTCTGCATTTTGGGTATATTTGGAAATGTCGCCACCCTTAATGTTTTCTGTCATTACGCCATCGCCAGGGCGAATCACATTAGCAACCAAAACCCCAATAAGCAACGCAACCGTAGTAACCACCTCAAAATAAAGCAGTGCTTTTGCGCCTACCTTGCCCACTTTTTTGAGGTTGCCCATGCTCACAATGCCCACCGTAATCGTGAGGAAAATAATCGGATTAATAAAAAGTTTGACAACACTGATGAAAGTTTTGCCCAAAAATTCGCTGAAAGTCGCGCCTATCTCTAATTCCTGCCCCAAAAACTTCCATTTTATAGGTGCATCAATTCCAAATTCAAACCCTAAGAAATTGCCTTTGATAGGGGCAAGAGCCAAATCTGGTCTGAAATGCCCTAACAGAATCCCAAATGTGATGGCAGTAAGTACCCAAAAGGTGAGGTTTGTAAAGATTTTTTTCATTTTGATTTTCCTTATGAATGCTCAAAATTAGGTTTATTCTTTATTTAAAAAGGAAATAAAGAAAAGAAAAATTTATCTTTGTTTTTATATCTTTGTAAAAAGTAAGATACAAGTATGGCAAAGAAAAAAGAATGGAAAGAAGGCGAAATTGCCTTGGCTTTTGGTTTGAGACCCTTGGTAAAGCCAACGCCTCTGATGCAAGAGTGGTTAAATGTTGAAAAATTGATTCTTTCAGTGATTGAAGAATATATTTTCAATGAAACGTATGAAAAAGGGTTGCTACACATACAAACATGGTCAGAGGAAGACCTTAAAATGAAGTTTATTAGCCCTATTTTGAACTTAGGCAAGCTTACCGAAGATACTAATTTTGTGTCCATGTTTGATAAACCCTTGTCTGCCACCGTCAAACAGTATAAATTGTCGGTCAAAGCCGATTTTGTAATTGGTAGCGGTTTGATGGATTATATGCAGAAACCATATTTCCATTTCCAAGAATACAAGCCCAACAAAAAACCAAAAGGGGATTCCATGGCGCAACTTTTAGAAGCATTTTTGATTGCACAACAAGAAAACGCAGATGGGAAACCCTTGTACGGCTGCGAAGTTGTTGGGGATAGTTGGCGATTTGTCATTATGGAAAACACACACTATTGCCTTTCTCGTTCGTTTAATAGCACTATACAAGAAGATTTATTGCAAATCATTGCCATTTTGCGAAAGTTTAGACATATCTTAGAAACAGTGCTATTGAAGTAAAATGATGATTTGGAAAAAGATTCTTTTGGCTAAATCAAGGCTTAACGCTTATGATGTTGGGGAAAGAAAAATATTTTTTTACCTTTGATGCCTAAAAAAAATCTCAAATAAAGCATGATTATCCCAACAGCAGATAGGCTTGGCTCTCTCAAAGAATATTATTTTTCCATCAAATTGGCGGAGATTCGCCAGATGCAAGCCGAAGGCAAGCCTGTGATTAACTTGGGCATTGGTAGCCCTGACCTTGCGCCCTCGCAAGCCACGATAGATGAATTGGTTAGCTCCGCCAACAATGTGAGCAATCACGCCTATCAGCCCTACAAAGGTATTCCCGCCCTCCGCAAGGCAATGGCAGATTTTTATACAGCAATTTATGGAGTTGGGCTTGACCCTGACACAGAAATTTTGCCACTCATAGGCTCAAAAGAGGGCATCACGCATATTTCTTTGGCATTTTTGAATCCTAATGACGAAGTGCTTGTCCCCGAATTGGGTTATCCTGCCTATACCGCCGTTTCCGAGATGGTGGGCGCAAAGGTGCGTTATTATCCTTTGCTGGAAAATGAAAATTGGCAGCCTGATTTTGAGGCACTTAACGGTATGGATTTGAGTAAAGTGAAGCTAATGTGGCTAAACTACCCCAATATGCCTACGGGCGCAAAAGCTGAAGCCCAAACCTTTGAAAAATTAGTTGCTTTTGCAAAAACAAAGAAAATTTTACTCTGCCACGACAACCCTTATAGCTTGATAATGAACGAGGAAGCCCCTATTAGCTTGCTCTCTGTGGCAGGTGCAAAGGACGTTTGCCTCGAACTAAACTCCATGAGCAAAACGCACAATATGGCGGGCTGGCGGATTGGCTGGCTCAGTGGCGCAAAGCCGTACATTGATGCTGTGCTGACCATCAAAAGCAATGTGGATTCAGGCACTTTTCTGCCCTTGCAGGCGGCGGCGGTCAAGGCTTTTCAAAACCCAATGGAGTGGCATACCGCAAGGAATCAAGTTTATGCAAGGCGCAGAGAAATCGTATATCAGTTGTTGGACGCGCTGGAATGTGTGTATTCAAAAAGTCAGGTAGGAATGTTTGTATGGGCAAAAATTCCTGCTCATCTACAAAATGCAGGCGAACTGGTTGATAAGTTATTGTATGAAAAACACGTTTTTATTACACCAGGATTTATTTTTGGAGAAAAAGGCAATCGCTATGTGCGCGTGTCCCTCTGCACGAAGGAAGAAATTTTGAGAGAGGCTTGCCAAAGATGCAAAGAGATTTAGAATGTATAAAAAGGTAAACCAAAAAAATACAGCGTAATCATTTTGCTGATGACTACGCTGTATTTTTGTAGCTAAGTAAGTGCAATTAATTATTTTATCATACTAACTACTAAATCCTAACTGCTACTTATCTATTATTATTAAAATAATTCAAAATCAATAATAAGGTGGAAACTGCAGAGAACAAAGTGCTTAATAAATTGAGGTTTTCCCTGCCCACACGCGCCTTCATGGTTCTGACGATAATTTTGTCGTTGGGGCGAAGGTAGTAATAAGGCGAGTTAAATAAACTTGATTTGGTAAGGTCAAGCAAGATAACTTCCTCATAATTACCATTTAACCTGACTAACTGAACTTTCCTATCTGCATTTTCGGTCAAGTCCCCCGCCAAAGAAATTGCCTCCAAAATATTCATACGTTCATTGCCCAATAGATACCTGCCAGGGCTACGCACCTGCCCCAATACGGTGATGCGAAAACTTATCAAGCGCACAATCACAATGGGGTCTTTGTAGTATTCAGAGGCTATTTTGGCAATATAATCCTGTACTTCTAAGGTACTCTTGTCTTTGACAGCGATACTTCCTATCGTTGGGAAATTGACATTTCCCGCCGCATCAATCGGATAATTCCCAAGAAATATGGTAAATTCATTGGGGACAATAAACCCACCTCCGCCACCTTGCTGCAATGCAAATTGGTCGCTGGTCTTACCTGCTGCGTCCCTGATTTGAATACTAATAATATCATACGGCTGCAATTTATAAAGGCTTTGTTCTTGGGTTGCCACCTGAGTCATACGTTCAGTATTGAATTTGCTGTCTTGCACGTAATTAAGCCTACCCGTTCTGACACAAGAAGATAAAAAAGATGAAAAAAACAAAGCACCTAAACAAATGTAAATGACTTTACGCATAATTGAGAATGATTTTAAATATATGAATGTTAAATTTAGAATATTTTTTTTACTTTCCGAATGATAATTCTAAAACTTAAACAAAATAAATACCTAAGTAAGTAATCTGAACATTTATATTAAAAAAATTATGCTTTTTTATTTGCTGAATGGTAGGATAGAAGTGGAGGGGGCATTATTTATCATCACAAACTGATGCGTTTCATTACTTTATGAGCAATCTTTGGGAAGGACTTGCCCAAGCAGAAAGCCCTTTCCAAAGATTATGAGGCGTATTTTTTACGCGCAAGCGATGGTATGTAATTTTTAACCTTTCTTTTTTTTCTTATTTTTCAGCCCAATTTCATAGTTTCTGTACTGCTCTGGCGAGGTTACTGATTTGAGGCGCGACTCGAACTTTTGTCCATTGCGTAAGTGCTTCACCTTGCGCTTTTCAGGGTCAGGCTCATCCTCTATTTTGTCGTATTGGACGTAAAAGTCCTCTGCGGCGATTTCTATCTTGCCGATTTGTGTTTTGTCATAAATTTTCAAAAATTTTACGATTTCATCTGCTCTTTCCTTGCCGCGTGCTTGGGCAGTTTGGGCGGTTGCTTGTGTGTGGTAAAAGCAAAGAAAAAAGGCAATCACAAAAAATATTTTCATCATTGTTTTCATTGTTTTGAATGGATTAAAATAAAGAAATATTACATAATACTTAATTTAACGAATAGACGGTGATTTTAGTCGAAATTTGTCTTTCTTTTCGAGAAAAAAACATCATTTTTGAAAGATTAAGCAATTACAAATTATTTAAAACACTCATTTTTAAGACCTTATAGAAAACCTAATGTAAATTTATTTTGTTAAACTATTCAAACTAAGCGTTAAATCAAAAAAATATCAATGCAAGAACATTATTTATTAATTGCCATTGTCATCTATATTGCATTTACCTTGTTGGTGGGCGTGTATGCTTCGCGCTATGTCAAATCTGCGGCAGACTTCGCCGTTGCGGGCAAAAGATTACCCCTTTTTTTATCTGCGACCACTCTTTTTGCGACTTGGTTTGGTGCAGAAACTATCTTGGGTGCGACTGCCGAATTTGTTGAAAAAGGAGTGTTGGGCATCATAGAAGAGCCATTTGGGGCGGCATTGTGTTTGTTTTTGGTGGGTGGTTTTTTTGCCAAACGTCTTTATGCGATGAATATTTTGACTTTTGGCGATTATTTCAAGACTCGATACAGCACCAAAGTAGAGCTGATTTCCAGTGTGTTAATGTTTCTCTCTTTTTTGGGCTGGACGGCGGCTCAGTTTGTTGCGTGGGGAATTATGCTCGCATCAATCACAGGCATCAGTACCACATTGGGTATTTTTATAGGTGCAGTTATCATCTTGATTTACACCAATATAGGAGGTATGTGGGCTATTTCCCTGACTGATTTTATCCAAACCATCGTGATTGTGTTGGGCTTGGTATTTTTGGGGTACGAACTGCTGACGGCGGCGGGAGGCATCAGCAAGGTTGTGGCAAATACGCCTGCGGGCTTTTTTGATTTTTTGCCCGCCCCCAATTTCGAGGCGATAAGCAAATACGCGGGCGATTGGATGGCGATTGGCTTAGGCTCGATAGCCAGCCAAGATGTTTTGCAGAGAATCATGGCAGCCAAAAGTAGCAAAGTTGCGGTCAGGTCATCTTATATTGGTGGCTTTATGTACCTTACTATTGCCATCATTCCACTTGGTATTGGTCTGTGTGCCAAAGAGTTGTACCCCGAATTGCTCTTGCAAGATATGCAAATGATTTTGCCAAGTACCGTAATGAAGCATACCAATACGTTTATTCAAATCATGTTTTTTGGGGCATTACTTTCCGCGATTATGAGTACGGCGAGTAGCGCATTGCTTGCCCCTTCTACTGTTTTGGCTGAAAATTTGATAAAGCCTTACTTGAAAAAAGAACTGACTGACAAACAACTGCTTCGGCTTTTCCGACTTAGTGTTTTTATTTTTGCGTGCATTGCCTTTTTAATTGCTAACTTAAAAACAGATGTCTATGGATTAGCCAGTTACGCCTCGACAGTAAACATGGTGGCACTTTTTGTGCCTTTGTCTGCCGCCCTGTTTTGGAAAAGAGCCAGTGCTTTGGGGGCAATATTGGCGATGTTTTTTGGACTAACTACTTGGATTTTTTTCGAAATCAATCCAGTAAGTACGCCAAGCCTACTTATTGGGTTGGCGGCAAGCATTGCAGGAATGTTAATGGGGAGTTTTTTAGAACCACAAAAATTAGATATAAAATCCACAAATGACACAAAAACACCATCATAAAAAAGACTATCACTGGTTTTGGCTCATTGTCAATTCTTTATGCGCCTTTCTTATTGTTTTTATTGGGTTATTTTTTATTCATTATTTAGTGCAAATGATGATAGCTCAGTTTTTTGGAATCCAATCCACGCTTTATTTTGATGACATTGTTTTTATCAGCCCTGCCGAGCTATGGTTTCCGAAGCTGGTCGTGGTGAGCTATACTGCGCCTATCTTTTTCAGTGTTTTTGCTGCCGCATTTTTTTATTATTTGCTTTCTGTACTCAGGCGCAAGCCCTTTTTATTGCGTTTGTATTGCCTTTGGGCGTATGTGGTGAGTGTTGCCTTATTTTTTTGTAGCTTTGTGCATGGTATTTTTGCGTACAAAAGTTTTGCGGTAATCCTGCTCTGGTACAAGATGCCCACCCAGCTCAACTACGTATTGGCAGTTTTTGGCATAGTAGGACTTTGCATTGCAGGCTTGTTTTTGGGCATTTGGTTTTTAAAACTTGCCCCTTCGCAAGACTTAGAAGTACACAAAAACCCAAGAAAATTTTTATTTTTATTCATGCTTTTGCCTTTTTTGCTTGGTACAGCAGTCGTTTGGTCTTTTTTAATGAAAAACTGGGAAAATAGTATTCCTTTGTTGGTCGTACCCTCTGGGATTTTTATCATGCTCATTTTCACGATAATACGCAGAGAACCGATTGAGGAGCGCATCACATTGGTCAAAAGCCTACCCACAGGCAAATTTTCCATAGCTACTACATTAATTTGTATTTTATTTGTTATTTTAGCAAAATACCTCACCATAGACGGCATTAATTTATGATAGGCTTGGTTATTTTGGCGGCGGGCGCGTCCACGCGTATGGGCAAGCCTAAACAATTACTCACTTTCGGGGGAAAAACCCTGATACGCAACAGCGCATTGATTGCCTTGGAATCTTTGGCGGCAGAATCTATCGTCGTTTTGGGGGCAAATTACGCACAAATTATGCCTGAAATTCAACATCTTAGCATCAATGAGAAGTTCTTAAAAATAGTAGAAAATCCTACATGGGACGAGGGCATGGCTTCCTCTGTCCGCATGGGAATTGAGCTATTGGCGCAGTCAAAAAACCGCTTAGAAGCAGTGATTTTTATGCTCTGCGACCAGCCGTTTGCAAATACCGAAATCATCAATGAACTTATCACTACTTTCAGGCGCACCCAAAGCTGGGTAGTTGCTTGCACCTACCAAAACGGCGTTACAGGTGTTCCTGCACTATTTTCCAAAGAAGTTTTCCCTACCTTGCTGGCTCTCAAAGGCGATATGGGCGCACGGAAAATCATTCACCAATTTGCAGATAACATGACTACTATCCCTTTCCCCAAGGGCGATATCGACATCGACACGCCAGAGGCTTATGCCGCTTTATTGGAAAAGTTTGTTTAATTTCTTTCCTTTGTAAGATTATAATGAATTATGAATTATGAGTTATGGGTTATTAATTATGAACTAATGTAAATTATTGATAAACAGTGTTTTATATAAAAAGTCATAATATTAGACTAATTTTGTGTAACTACTTAGGCGTAAATATTACTGTTTGCTGTTCATTCTTTACTAACGACTGTATTCGTTTTTTTAACCAAAAAATAAACAACTTATGTGCATTGGCTACTACCAAACCCCTGCCACAGACCCAACCTCTGGCGAAATTTGGGAACTATTAATTGAGGAAATAGAGCAGCAAACATTTGTTTTTCAGCTACATACACTTTCGGAAACGCCTCGCGGCTACGGTGAAAGCTGGTGTGAAGGACAGGTCGAAATCATAGGGGAAGAACTTTTCTTCAAAGAAAAGATTGGCTTTCACTGGGACTGGGAAGATGTCAGCAAGCAATACCATCTCATAGAGGTCAAAGATGGTTTCAAAGGCACTTTTGAGGTTGAAAACCAGCAAATTAAGATACGAAAAGTAGTGCTGCACCTTTTCCATGAGGCGAATCTGGGAGAAGTCAAAGAAAAATTCATCAATGTAAAACTGCAACTAAACGAACTTATGATTATCAAAAATCAATATCCTACGGAAGTTTGGTAGATTTTTGTGATGCTTCGAGTAACCTGATTTTATCCCAATTTACCTTAAAGCCCTCAGCCATAGTAGCCCCACGTAGCTCCAAATAGGGCTTAAAGTGGTCGCTACATGGAAGCGGAGCGTCCCAGCAAGAATATTCGTGTCTTTGCTTGGCAGGGGCTACGTACTGCACAATATTGTCTATTTTATATTCGGCAAAACGAACTTGGGGGTAAGAAGCAGGCTCAAAAACAAAGTTTTCATGGAATTTGACTTTCCCAAAGCGGTAGTCTTTGACCACAAAGAAAAGCCAGAGCGCAAAAAAAACAATCCACGCGACTTTGTAAAAAGGCAATATCAGATTAGAAAGGAAAAATGAGCTTTTGATGACCGAAAATAACATGACCAAAGAGCAAATCATCAAAAAGGGAATACAAAAACGTACATCGGGGGCGTTAAAAAACAGAAATACACAACCCAAATACGCCACCCAGCCAACCCCTCGCATCAAAGCATTCAGTAGTCCATTTTTAGAAGTAAAAAACAGCATGACCACTGGAAAAAAAATCAACACCCCTAAAAACCAACTATGCCTTACTGTATGCAACGCAAACCACTGTTTATATTTTTCCAATAAGGGAAGTTTTACAAAATCTCGCCAATTAATCCTCTCTATATCAGCATTAAAGGCATAAGAATAAATCCAGTTCCTGTCGCTTTCTATGGAATTGGTAGAAGTATAAGTATCTGATAATGATATGTTTTTAGGCACTTTCCAGTCCACATCAAAAATATCAATCGCGGGGAAAGGATACACCAAATATCCAGACAAAATCACATTGCGCCCCAGCCAAGGTAGTATAGCTAAACCTGCCACTGCGAAAAGACCAATCAAAGCCCGCGGCGATGTCCAAATCTTAGCTTGCCAGCCCATATAAATGATTAATGCACCCACAGGGGCAACGGAAATTTTGGTAGTTACAATGAGCAAAAGAAGCATCAGAATCCCCCAAAATGATACGTCAAGTAGCTTATGATGAGCATTATGCCGCATCTTTTCTATAAATTCTATAAAAACAAAATAAGTCAAAACAGTAACTACATTGTCAGTAGCCAAAGAGGAAAGCGCACCACGAAAAGCCACCACTGCCATCAATAATACGCACAGATAAAGCCATTGGAAACCATTGCGCTGTTGCCCAAACCACAAATCAATCACTCGCCAGCCCAAAAACAAAAGAAAAAAGCTATTTAACAAGCGAAAAGAGCCAACATTCAGGAAGGTAAGGCTGAAAAATGCAGATAAAACATGAAACATGGAATTGTAGCCCAGCCTACCAAATAAATTGGCAAGTCCGTACACTACAGGATAATTCTCTGTCCACTTAACCGCCTGGGCGTGATACTGCCCCGTATCTGTATGAAAATCACCCACCGTACCCAAAAATAGTACAAAAACACCATAAATTAGCCCAATAATGAGCATTGACCACTTTTTCTCATACTTGTTTTTCAAGGCTGCAAAATCATACCCTTGATGCTTTGGATACAAAGTAATGGACAACAAAGCAATCAATGTCAGCACCACATTGACCTCTATCGTAATCCTATAAAAAATAGAAATAAGCCCAACAATGCTACTCAAAAAACCTAATCCTGAAAGCGTGAGAAAGAAAAAATTGAGTGTAGTTTCTTTCTCCACAATATGTAATTTTTTTAATAAAAAAACATATAAATTGCCATAACTATAGCCAATAAAAGCAATATAAATCCAAACGATGAATGCTAAAAACATAAATAAGAGAGTTTTATAGAAGATTATTTTTTATTTGATAGCTTTTCTTATATTTTTAGTCAAAGATAGAAAATGAATACTTTTTTATGTCATATTTTCTATTAAAATTCACTTAGAAACAAAACTAAATAATATGTCTTAAAGTAAATGCAAGAATTAGTTTATATTATAAATAATTATATAAAATATTGATTATGAAATAATTGTATTTAATTTATAACTCATAATTAATAATTCATAACTACTCATAAACGTTTAGCTAAATTGAAAATGAAAACCCAATTATTACTTAGTCTTTTGTTGGCTTCTTTATTGATGCCCACATTTGCCCGCGCCCAAGCCAGCGCGAAACCTCAGCAATTCACACCCGCCAAAACGCCAGAAAGTGTGGGCGTTTCCTCTGCCCAGTTACAGCGCGCAGAGGAAATGTTGCTGAAAAAAATTGGCGAAAAGAAAATAGCAGGTGCAGTAGCCCTCGTTGCGCGTAAAGGGCAAGTTGTCTATCACAAGGCATTGGGAATGAATGACATAGAAAATAATAAATCTATGCAAAAAGACAACATTTTTCGGATAATGTCCATGACCAAAGCCATTACAAGCGTGGCAGTAATGATGCTTTACGAAGAAGGAAAGTTCATGCTCGACGACCCTATTTCCAAGTATATTCCTGCCTTCAAAGCCCCCAAAGTGCTGGTGGAAGTAAATAAAAAAGACAGCTCATTTTCTGCCAAATCTGCACAGAAAGAAATCACTATCAGGCAGTTACTCAATCATACCGCAGGGATTCCTTACGAAAACGAGTTTTATGCCAAAGCCCAAATTCCGCGTTTTTACTCCATAGACAAAATCACGCTGGCTGACATCATTCCTAAGCTCGCACAACTTCCCCTCATGCACGAGCCAAGCGCGCAGTTCACCTACGGGCTGAATATTGACGTTTTGGGTTATTTGGTAGAGGTTTTGTCAGGCAAGACTTTGGCTCAGTTTTTCCAAGAACGCATTTTTGAACCCTTGGGGATAGTGGATAGCTATTTTTTCCTTCCCGAAAGCAAATATGACCGCTTAGTAACTGTTTATGAGGAAGTTGGCGAGAAGGGCGGCATCACGCGCAAACCTACTTCCCACTGGACAGACTACCCTATTTCGGGAGCTAAAACTTATTTTTCGGGTGGGGCAGGGCTTTCCTCTACTGCTTTGGACTATGCCAAGTTTTGCCAAATGCTTTTGAATGGCGGAACGTTTAATGGCAAACGCATTTTGGGTAGGAAAACGATAGAGCTAATGACTACAAACCAGATTGGCGAGCTGGAAGTTTGGGACAGGGGAAATAAGTTTGGGCTTGGTTTTGAGATAGTTAGCGAGAAAGGACACGCCAAAGCTCCCAGCTCTGTGGGCGCGTACGAATGGGGCGGAATGTACTACACGCACTACTGGATAGACCCCAAGGAAGACCTGATAGGCGTTGTACTTTTCCAAGTTTTCCCTACCAACGGCTGGGGCATAGAAAACCAATTTAAGGCAATGATTTACGAGAGTTTGGATTAAAAAATGTGCTTCTCTCACCACTTTGTTCCTTTGTGGGTATTAGCAAAGCGCACCAGCAAATTGTTGCAGATGCGCTTTGCTAACACTGGCAACGGGGGAATAGCATGGTCGGATTACAAATCCTCAGAAAATTAAGGGTGAGATTACAAATCCCGCCCAGCAGGGATAATTTAGGCAAAAACTATTTTATGCAAAAGATAAAATTTTATTTCTTTTTGATACTTTTTTTATACTCCTCTTGTATTGGGTTAGACTATATTGGTGAGGAAGCATTAGGGAATATAACTCCAGAAACTTTGACAAAAGCCTTAGAAGAAGGAAATAACATTCCTGATACACTTTGGAATGGTGAAACACATGAGTATTCAACTATGTGTGTTGAGTGTATGCTCATTAATTGCAGAAAACAATTAGAAGAAATAAAAAGTATATTAATATTAAAAAAGCTAAAAAGACCAAAAGAATTTAATGAAATATACATAATAGAGCAAGTTTGTAGAGGTGAAGTAATTACCTATAGCCATACTATAATTGCATTGGGAGATAAAGAATGTAACTTTATTAAGAAATGTAATAACACCAAAAATCAAATTATTGTGGGCAAATGTGAACTTAATACAGCTCAATTTTTATTAGGTAAAATGATGCAATTAAAGCGTGAATCTGAGTTTGGTTCTATGTATTCTTATTCTATTATCAAAATTAAAAACAATCAAATCAAAACAAATATTTGTCATTATGTTAGCAACGAAACAGTAAGAGATGCACAAATTATTTTTGGCATAAATAGTACGGAATGTTGGTAGTCCAAACCCTTTCATCATGTTTTTTACTTTTTGCCTTTGTGGGTATTAGCAAAGCGCACCAGCAAATTGTTGCAGGTGCGCTTTGCTAACACTGGCAACGGGGGAATAGCATAGTCGGATTACAAATCCTCAGAAAATTAAGGGTGAGATTACAAATCCCGCCCAGCAGGAGGGGAAAGGATTTAATTTAAAAGCATAATCATAACCTACTATATTTCTATCACTTTCGTTTTCTTTCCATGCCTCCTCCTTGTGATTTTCTTTGACAATTTCTGTTGCTGTTTTTCCTTTGAACGTAGCAACAACTTTATTTATAATTTCTAATTCTTTACTTGAAAAAAAATTATCCATTGAGGTTTCTTGTTCTTGTATTGTATATCTTTCTTTCACTGCTGTCCCCTCGGCATTTAAAGCCCTTTCTATATGCAAATTTTTGTTTTTTTCTTCTACTTCTCTAAATATCCCTTCATAATTTGAAGGCACAATACCAAAAGGATAGGCTTGATAAGTAAGCCCTGTGATTGAAAAACCTGTGTCTTTGAAATGCCAAAAATCTGCATAGAATAACAGTTTATTCAAGGCTGTTTTATATGGTTGCAGTTTGTCAGCAAAAAATAGAATGAGTTTGTTTATTTTTTCTATTTTGAGTACGCTATAACCATTAGATAAGGTAGGTTTGGTATTAATCTCCAATTTTTCAAGAAGTTTTTGCTTTTCTGCTAATTCTACTGCTATGTCTTCTATTTGAGAAAATATCTTTTTTTTGTCTTTGAGTTTTATATCTGCCTTCTCGACTAAATTTTTAAAGGTTTGAGGATTTCTTGCCAAATCTATTAAGTTAGCGTTAGATATACTTGGTATTTCTCCAATTTCATAATTGGCATACATATTTGTACCAAAGCCCAAAATGCTTGACATCATGGTGGCAGAAGGTATTTTATATTGCTCTCTAATTGCCTTAATTTCAGTAGGAAAAGGAATGTTGTGCTTCTCTCTATATTGATTATAAAGTTGGTTAATATTAAGATTTGCAAAATCTGTATCTTCAAACTTTTGGTTTGTATCTTCGCATAAATAAGTGTGAAAAAAAACAATAAAAGTTTCTTTTCTAAAAGTTAGTGAAACTTTTTCTATACTTATTTTCATTTCTTTGCCTGTAAATGGACTTTGCATAGTTTTGTTTTTTATTTTTTAAATGGGTATTTCATTCGTTTATTAAATTCTGAAATATGAAACGAAATGCAAACTACTTGTGAGTTTGTCAGACCTAAGGTAATTTTTATATAGACTTCTTTTTCTTTCAATAGCTTCCCAAAAATCCACATTTCTGTACCATAAGCCCCAAATTGCTACTCTCTTGCTTCTGAAAAATCTGTTTCTGTAAGTTCTTGTAAAACATTATTCCTTTGTGAGGGAGTAATTTCTAATTCTGCTAATGCTTTACTATTTTTTTGTCTATCATCAAGAAATAAAATGCCCCAAATTCCAAGTTTCGTTTTGAAGTTTTGTAAGAAATCTGTTACCTCTTTTTCCGTTTTTTCTTGTTGTTTCATTCTCTATGCAAAGTTAATAAATTAAGTTTTATTTCACGAAAAAGTTGTATTAATTATTTAAAAATAATATTTATTCAATGTTAAAGTGTAATTTACAACAAAAGCAATTCCCCCAATACCTCCCTCACCAAGAAAGAAGCATTGGGGTAAATTTTCCCCTACATTGTATTTTTCACTTTTTTATCTTTGTAAGGTTCTATGCCCATATTATAAAATAGAAAAGACCACTTATCTGTCTGTTCCTCAATCACTTTGCCTGTGGGCTTGCCTGCGCCGTGTCCTGCTTTTTCCTCAATTCGGATAAGTACAGGGTTTTTGCCTTTGTGCTTTTCCTGCAAAGTAGCAGCAAACTTAAACGAGTGGGCAGGCACTACGCGGTCGTCATGGTCTGCCGTAGTAACCATCGTGGCAGGATATTCCACGCCTTCTTTCAAGTTGTGCAAGGGAGAGTAAGAAAGCAAATTTTTGAAATGCTGTGCGCTGTCCGCCGAGCCATATTCTACTGTCCAGCCCCAACCTACTGTAAATTTGTGGTAGCGCAACATATCCATTACGCCCACCGCAGGGAAGGCAACTTTAAATAAATCAGGACGTTGCGTCATCACTGCGCCTACGAGCAAGCCTCCATTCGAGCCACCTGCCATCGCCAATCGTTCCTTCGAAGTGTAGCCTTCTTTTATCAAATATTCGCCTGCCGCGATAAAGTCATCAAATACGTTTTGTTTTTTGTCCAACATTCCGTCTTTGTGCCACTTTTCGCCATATTCACCGCCACCGCGAAGGTTTGCCATAGCATAAACACCTCCATTTTCCAATAAAATAATGTTAGAGGTGCTAAATGAAGGAGTAAGGCTGATGTTAAAACCACCGTAGGCATACAGCAATGTAGGATTTTTGCCATCTAACTTGATTCCTTTTTTATAGACTATGAACATTGGAATCTTTGTGCCGTCCTTGCTTGGATAAAAAACCTGCTTGGTTTCGTACTCCTCTGGAATAAATTTGACCTCAGATTTGCGGAAAATTTCTGATTTCCCACTGGCGATGTCATACTTGTAAATCGTTGAGGGATAGGTAAATGAGGTGAAAGTATAGAAAAGAAAGGTATCGCCTTTGTCGCCGCCAAACCCTGAAGCATCACCAAGCGCAGGTAATCCCACTTCTCTGTCGAGCTTGCCCGAAACCATATCGTACTGATAGATTTTGGTATTTACATCTTTGAGGTAGCTCGCAAAAACTTTTCCGCCGCCTGTGCTTACATTTTCTAATTTTTCCGTTTTTTCAGGAATAAAATCAGTCATGGCTGAGGGATTGGCAGGGTCGACCAGTGAAAGTTTGTAGTTTGGCGCTCCGTTGTTGTGATAGACCAGCAGTTTGTCGCCAATATTGTCAATCACACTATAATTAAACTCAAAACCTTTGAAAAGTAGTTTGAAATCTTTGTCGCCTTTTTTGAGATTTTTGTAATGCAACTCGCCGCCGTCCGTTCCTTCGGAAATATATAAAATCAGAAACTGCTCATCTTCAGTGGTTTGTGCGCCAAAATATCTGAGTGGGTGCGCTTTGTCTTCATAGACTAACTGGTCTTTGTCTTGGGGCGTGCCTAACTGGTGGAAATAAATCTTTTGAAATTCACTTTTGGCAGAAAACTCTTTCCCTTTGGCGGGTGTAGGGTAGCGACTGTAAAAAAAGCCATTGTTGTACCACGCCGCCCCAGAAAACTTCACCCATTTCAGCGTATCAGGCATGATTTTTTTGCTGGCAACTTCCATCAGTGCCATTTCAGACCAGTCAGAGCCAGATTTGGAAATGCGAATATTCACATATTTTCTATCGTTAGAAATTCCTGAAATGCCTGCGGTTACAGTTCCGTCCGCAGAGAGTGAATTAGGGTCTAAAAATACTTTGGGTGTGCCTTCCAGCCCTTTTTGATAATAAGTA
The DNA here is from genome assembly GCA_013298985.1 of Cytophagales bacterium. Lineage (GTDB taxonomy): Bacteria > Bacteroidota > Bacteroidia > Cytophagales > Thermoflexibacteraceae > Thermoflexibacter. The sequence continues at coordinate 91 of JAAFJS010000049.1, read as the reverse complement.
ACTGCCTGATTTTGAAGCCCGCTATTCTTGCCAAAAAAATAATATTCTCCCACTCTATAAGGCGAGCCATATTTGGGATAATCATACAATT